>DAIMYT010000010.1:0-25545 GCA_036734345.1 Dokdonella sp.
AGATCAACATGAAGCGCTTCTCCGAATACGCTGGCCTCTTCGCCGGCAACGGTGATTTCGACATACCGGAAAACTTCGGTATCGGCATGGCCTGGAAGGCTGCCGCTGACGTGACCGTCGCGCTCGACTACAACCGCATCAACTACAGCGACGTCAATTCGGTCGGCGGCCCGAGCCTGGTGCCTACCCAGCTCGGCTCGGCCAACGGTCCCGGCTTTGGCTGGAAGGACATCAATGTCTGGAAGCTCGGCGTCGAGTATGCAAGCTCGGAGAGCTGGACCTGGCGCGCCGGCTACAACCGCAGCGACAACCCGGTCAGCAGCGCCGACGTGACCTTCAACATCCTCGCGCCCGGCGTCGTTACCGACCACATCACCCTGGGCGTCACCCACCACTTCGCCAGTGGCGGCGCACTCACCGTGGCCTACATGCATGCCTTCGATCATTCCACGCAGGGTGCTTCCATCCTCCCCGTGTTCTTCGGTGGCGCACCGGCTGGCAGCGAGCGCATCTCGATGTACCAGAATTCCATCGGCATCCAGTATGCATGGAAGATGTAGGAATGGATCGCGCGTGGGGGCGGGCCATGGCGGCCTGTCCCCGCGGCGCGAGGAGAAGCAACAATGAGCATTCGTGACATGCTGCTCGCGCCCTGGCCGTGGTACGTGGCCGGGCCGATGATCGGACTGCTCGTGCCGATGCTGCTGCTGATCGGCAATCGCGCCTTCGGCATTTCATCGACGTTCCGTCACGTCTGCGCGATCTGCGCGCCCGCGCGGATTCCCTATTTCCAGTATGACTGGCGTCGCGAGATCTGGAATCTCGTTTTCGTCGCGGGCATCGCCTGCGGCGGGTTCATCGCGATGTCCTGGATGACCGCGCCGGGAACGCAATCGATGGTGACGCCTGCCTTCGCCGGCCAGCTCGCCGGATACGGCATCGAGCCCGGGCAATACCTGCTGCCCCGCGAGCTGTTCGACTGGCAGCGATACACCTCGGCCTGGCCGCTGGTGCTGCTGCTCGCCGGCGGATTCCTGATCGGCTTCGGTACCCGTTACGCGGGCGGCTGCACGGGTGGTCATGCGATAACCGGCATCGCGACCTTCCAGCGCGCCTCGATGATTGCGACGCTGGCCTTCATGGCCGGTGGTTTCGCCATGGCCAATCTGCTCCTGCCCCTGATCCTGCGAGTCATGCAATGAGTGCCGTCACACCCCTCGCCAATCCCGCAAGGACACGATCCGCCAGCGCTGCCGAGGCGATGCGCATGCTCGGCTACCTGCTGGTCGGCGCCTACTTCGGCATCGTGCTGGTCAAGGGCCAGATCGCCGACTGGTTTCGCGTCCAGGAGATGTTCCATCTGGCCGCATTCCACATGTACGGCGTGATCGGCAGTGCCATCGTCGTGGCTGCGCTCGGCCACTGGCTGCTGCGCAAGCTCGGTGCGCGCTCCAGCGACGGCGCGGCCGTGGCGATTCCTGTCAAGCCGGCCAACAAGGGCCAGATCTACGGTGGCATCCTGTTCGGATTCGGCTGGGCAATAACCGGCGCCTGTCCCGGGCCGCTGTACGCGCTGGCCGGGGCCGGTTTCCCGGTCGTGCTGGCGGTCATCGGCGCCGCCCTGGTCGGCACCTGGACCTACGGCCTGCTGCAGTCGCGCCTGCCGCATTGATCGTCGCGGCGGTGCGCCCCGATGGCCGGGCGTGCGTGCGCGGCGGCGCGTGCCGTCAGTCCGCCGTGCCGACGCAGGCCTGCATGGCGAGTTCGAACGAGCGCACGCGTTTCGCATGGTCGAAGATGTTGGCGGTCAGCAACAATTCGTCGGGCGCATGCGTCGCGATGAAGCGCTCGATGCCGGCACGCACGCTGCCTGCATCGCCGACCACCGCGCAGGCCAGGGCCTGGTCGACGCCGGCCTTCTCGATCGGTGTGCAGTAGTCGTTGATGGCGCCCGCCGTGGCCAGCGGAGGCGGCACCAGGCCAGGGCGTCCGCGGCGCAGGTTGACGAAGGCCTGCTGCTGGGTGGTGAACAGGCGGCGCGCTTCGTCGTCGCTGTCGGCGGCGACCACGTTGAGGGCCAGCATCACGTGTGGCTGCGCGAGCCGCGGCGAGGGTCTGAAATAGCGCCGGTAAACGGCCAACGCTTCTTCGAGGGCCGCGGGCGCGAAATGCGAGGCGAAGGCATAGGGCAGTCCGAGCTGCGCGGCCAGCTGCGCGCCGAACAGGCTTGAGCCGAGGATCCAGGCCTCGACGTCAATGCCGGCGCCGGGAACCGCGCGCACCGCCTGCCCCGGCGTGGCCGGTTCGAAGTAGCGCAGAAGCTCGACCACGTCGGCCGGGAATTCCTCGGCATTCTCGTAGCTGCGCCGCAGGGCGCGCGCGGCAGCCTGGTCGGTACCCGGCGCGCGGCCGAGGCCGAGGTCGATGCGGCCCGGGTAAAGCGAGGCGAGCGTGCCGAACTGCTCGGCCACCTGCAGAGGTGCATGGTTGGGCAGCATGATGCCGCCGGCGCCGACGCGGATGGCCTGCGTGCCGCCGGCGACGTGGCCGATCAGCACGGCCGTCGCCGCGCTCGCGATGCCCGGCATGTTGTGGTGCTCGGCGAGCCAGTAGCGGCGATAGCCGAGGCGTTCGGCATGGCGCGCGAGATCGAGCGTGTTGGCGAAGGTCTGCTGCGCGTTGCTGCCCTCGGTGACCGGGGCGAGATCGAGGATGGAAAAGGGAACCATGGAACACTCCTGGCGGATGGCCAGCCGTCGGCAACTGCCGCGCGCCTGTTGATGGAGAAACCGGATCCCGAGCCTGCGCCCGGTCGAGGCCGTACACTGCGGTCTCCACCGCAGTCGCGAACGTCCTCATGTCCGAACCCGTGCGCCTGGCAAAACGCGTGGCCGAACTCACTGGCTGCTCGCGCTCCGAGGCCGAACGCTACGTCGAGGGCGGCTGGGTGACGGTCGATGGCGTCGTCATCGATCGCCCGCAGCACAAGGTGACCACAGAACTGGTGGCGATCGATCCCGATGCAAGTCTCGCCGAGCCGGAGCCGGCGACCCTGCTGCTGCACAAGCCGGCGGGTTACGACGCGATCAGCGGCAGCCGTGAAGCGGCGATGCTGGTCACGCCGGCCTCGCGCTGGGCCGACGATGCCAGCGGCGTCCGCCTGCTCAAGCGCCACTTCGCCAACCTGACCCCGCTGGTGCCGCTCGATCGCGAGGCCAGCGGCCTGATGGTGCTGACCCAGGACGGTCGCGTCTGGCGCCGGCTGACCGAAGATGGCGACGAGATCGAGCACGAATACATCGTCGAAGTGAGCGGGGAAATCGCGCCTTGGGGACTGCGCCGGCTCGCCCACGGCCTCATCCACCAGGGCCGCATGTTGCCGCCGTGCAAGGTCAGCTGGCAGAGCGAGGTCCGCCTGCGATTCGCCATCAAGGGCGTGCAGGGCGGGCAATTGCGCGACATGTGCGAACAGGTCGGGCTTGCGGTGGTTTCGATCCGGCGCATCCGCATCGGCAGGGTGCCGCTGGCGAAGATGCCCGAGGGCCATTGGCGCTATTTTCCTGCGAGCGAACGCTTCTGAAGATGTCGGGTCCCGCCGGATCCTGCCATGCAGCTTGCGGTCGGACGCGTTCAGGCCAGTGACTGCAACCAGCTGCGCGGCGCAACTCCGACCACCTGAGTGAACGCGCGTGACAGCGACGCCGCGCTCGAGAAACCCAGCGGCAGGCTTGCCGCCTTGATCGAATGACCGTTGATCAGCATGTTCTGCGCGATCGTGATGCGCCAATGCTGCAGATACTCGACCGGCGACTGGCCGACGTGCTGCCTGAAGCAGGCCGCGAACGCGCTGCGCGACATGCCGGCGGTTTGCGCCATCGCCGGCAGGGTCCATGCCTGTCCCGGTCGTTCGTGCAGCGCGGTCAGCACGCGCGCCAGTTTCGGATGGGCGAGGCCGGTGATGACGCCGGTCGGCAGCGCGCAGGCCTGCGGATGATCGAGCAGCCAGCGCAGCAACTGCAGCAGCAGTACCTCGAACAGGCGATCGGCCAGCAGGCGCTGGCCGCAACGCACGCGTTCCGATTCGGCGAACAGCAGGTCGAGGGTCCGGTCGAGTCCGTCGATCGCGCGTAGCGGCACGATGAGGACGTCCGGCAACGCGTGCGCAAGCGGGTGCGCGGCGCCGCCTTCGAAATCAAGCGTCGCGCAGACGAAATCCGGGCCGTCCTCGGGCGGATTCTCGAAGACGTGTTCGAACGCGCGCGGATAGAACAGCAGGGTGGGCTCGTCCAGCGCGATCCTGTCGTCCGCGCCAGCACCCGCCGCATGGGTGACGACCATTTCGCCGCGGCGAAGCACGTGCAGGAAACCGCGACCCGGCTTTGCCTCGAAACGCGTCAGGCCGCACAGCGGCCCGCTATGGAACAGGTGGGCGTGCACGCGAAAGCGTTCGAGCAGGGAGGAGAGACGGTCGATCGGTTCCATGGTGGCGAACTTTTCTGGACGATTTGATGTGAATCATGGATCAAATGTAGTCAGAAGTCCCGCATTGCCCTCGATACTTTCCTCCAGCCGCAACGCAACCCGCGTATCTACCCGCTAGCCAGCACAGGAGGCGCAATGACGATTCAATCCAGGCCCGGTGGCCGCAACGTCCCGGTTTCCAGCGCACGCTGCACATTCGCCGCGATGGCTCTCGCGTTCGGTGCGTGTGCACTGAATGCCCCGATGGTTTGCGCGCATGAAGGCAAGGCGCATGAAAAAGGAATCAGGAGCGAGCCGGCAAAAGCCGTCAGTGCGCCCTTCGACATCGTGCACACAAGGATCAGTACCGAAGGGAACAAGGCCGTCTTCCACATCGCGGTATCCGGCAAGGCCGGCGCCAGCAAGCCCACGCCGAGCGGCAAGCTGGCAGGCAGTACCGTGTTTTCCTATGTCTGGCCGACCTCGATCGATCCGTTCGTGGTCGGCTTCGAGGCGAAGAGCGGCATCCTTGCCTTCGCCGTGACCGCGCATCCCGACTTCGATGACACCCCGCTGTTCGACGAGAGCAACGACGGCGATCCCGGCAACGATGGCGAAGTCTGGCATTCGCACTGGGTCGTGCTGCAGCCGGACGAGGCCTGTGGCAAGGATGCCCTCAAGGTCGTCGACATCGTCGAAGGCAGCAAGCCACGCCTGCCCAAGACCTGGCCGGGCCTGCCGATCCTGATCGACAGCCCGGGCTGGAGCCCGCGCTTCGACGGCGATTCGCTGGAAGTGCGCGTGCCCTTCGACGACATCGGCGTGGTTGCCGAGGCCGGCTTCGACGGCGTGACCGCCGCGTTGCGCGTCAATGCCAGCGTGCACAGTCCGCTGCTTTGCGTGGCCGACGTGTTCAAGGTGGCTTCCGGCGACCTGTCCCTGCCCGGCAAGGTCGATCACTAGGCTGGAAACGGGTGTGCGCAGGAACACCGGTGTGTTCTCATGCGAATGCCTTCCCTTGCAACACATGACGGGATGAGACATGTCCGCACACGATCAATTGGCCCCCGAACTCGAGGTGGACGCGTGGCTCAACACGCCCTCGCCGATCACGCTGGCCGGATTGCGCGGCCGCGTGGTCGCGATGCACAGCTTCCAGATGCTCTGTCCGGGCTGCATTTCGCATGGACTGCCGCAGGCGACCCGGATCCGCAAGCTGTTCGCGGAGAAGGACGTCGCGGTGATCGGCCTGCACACGGTTTTCGAGCATCACGCCGTGATGACGGAACAGGCGCTACGCGTCTTCGTGCATGAATACCGTCTCGGCTTTCCGATCGGCATCGACCGGGCCAGCACGAACAATCCGGTGCCGCGCACGATGCTGAAGTACGGCCTGCGCGGCACGCCAAGCCTGGTCCTGGTCGATCGCGAAGGCAGGTTGCGCCTGAGCCATTTCGGGCAGATCGAGGACCTGCAGGTCGGTGCCGCAATCGGCCAGCTGCTCGCGGAAGCAGTCGGTGGGCACGCTGCCGGTGACAGGACGGAACAGCGCGCGGATGGCAGCCGCTGTGCGCTGCCGGATGGCGATTCGGCAACGCGTTAGGCGCCAGGCTCGCGGCTCGCGGCTCGCAGGCAGCCGGGCTGGGACACACAACGATCGAATCGTCACCGGCGTGCGCCTGTGCCCCGCCCGCTTTCGACCAGCCAATCAGTCGGGCGTCGGCATCGTCACCTTCGGCGCCTCGGCGAACGGCTTGATGCCGAAGTGCGGATAGACCTCCGACGGGTAGTAGACGACACCATCCTTGACCACCATGCGGATGCGCTTGATCGCCTTGAGGTCCTTCGTCGGATCGCCGGGGACGAGGAAGAAATCGGCGAGCTTGCCCTTCTCGATGGAGCCCAGCGACTGCTCGCGGCCGAGATACTTCGCCATGTCGTAGGTGGCCAGCTTGAGCACTTCGGGTGCGCTGTAGCCGATCCTTTCGAACAGCTCCAGTTCGCGATGGTAGCTGAACGAACCACCGGTATCGGTGCCTGGAATCAGCAGGATGCCGCGCTGGTGCATGATGCGCAGGGTGTCGAGGATCTTCTCCCAGGCGCCGGCATAGGCTTCGGCGTCACCCGGCGCGGACATGTCGGCGAGGGCCTTCCTGGCGTCGCGCTGCACGCCAATCGGCATGTGCTCGATGGTGTCGACCTGGCCCGGCGGAATTTCGCCATCGCGCGACAGCAGCAGTGCCTCGTGGATGCCGATGGTTGGCTCGAGCGATACCTTGTTGTCGACGATGTGCTGGATGGTCTTCTGCACCCTGGCCGATTGCAGGTCGAGCGCCGGCAGGCGGCGCAAGGCAGTCAGGCGCAGCAAGGTGCGTGTGTCCTCGTCCGGCTTGAGGACCCAGCCAAGCATGGTCTGGTTGATATGGGTCAGTTCATCGAAGCCCGCATCGATCATCGCGTCGGCGTTCGAGAAGGCAGGAATGTGGCCGGCGACGCGCAGGCCGAGCCGATGGGCTTCCGCGGCGGTGGCGCTGGCCCAGGCCGGGTTCATGCTGTTGTAGAGCTTGACCTGCCAGAAATCGCGCGCGGCGTACCAGCGCACCGCATCGATCGCCGCCTGCTGGCTGTCGACGAGGATGCCGTTGTTGGCATTGAACGGGCTCTTGCCTTCGATGAAGCCGCTGCGCGTGATACGCGGCCCGGCGATCGTGCCGGCATCGATGCGTTCGATCAGCTTGGCCAGCACCGCATTGTCGTTGCCCATGTCGCGCACCGAGGTCACGCCCGCCACCACGTTGAGCAGGGCGCGTCCCTGAGATTCATGCGCGTGCATGTCGTTGAAGCCGGCGACCAGGCTGCCGCCGTCGCCCTCGATCAGCACTTCGCCGGGGCTCGGCGGGCTGTCCACTGGTTCGACACTGGCAATGCGCCTGCCCATGACGACCACCGAAACCGGCTCCGACATCGCCATCCTGCGCGGATCGAACACGCGCACATTGCGGATCCGGGTCGGCGCGTCGTAGCGATGTGCAGCCGTCTTCTGGATCGTCTCGAGGCGCGAGGTCGACAGTTGCTCGGCAATGCCGCGCAGGCGCTTTTCCTCGCCCTCGAAACCCTTGCGGACGACGACGAAGCTCGGCGTGATGTAGGCGAACATCGCCCGCTTGTCGTCGAGCAGCACGTAGGACGGATTGAGATCGAGCCCGCTCAGCGTGTAGCTGCGGACCATTTCGCCGCCGCTCTTGCCCTTGACGCTGATTTCCTCGCCTTCCTCGAGGCGGATATCCCCGGCGGGCAGCGTCGGCAGCGCGTGGTCGATGTCGTCGAGCAGGGCGCGCGCATACAGGCCCAGCGCCCACGGGCTCGCGCTCTGGCCGATGTAGAGACGATGATCCGCGGACTTGCGCTCGCCACTGCCGACCGAATCGGTCCAGTTCGCCTGGTCGCCGACCTGCTCGAAATGTTCGTCGACCTTGCTGCCGAACGTGGTCGCGCCGGTGATCTTCCAGAACGTGGGCAGGCCCTTGCCGTCGAGCCTGATCGTCTCGGCCATGGTCGGTCCGCGGCCGTTGTTCTTGTAGTCGAAGACGATGCGCGTCTCGCCGTCGCCGGTCGTCGTGGTCAGATGACCGACGACCTTCGCGCCAAAGATCACGCTGAAGTTTTCGTCCGCGCGTGCGGGCTGCAACACGAGCAGGCTTGCAACCACGACGATCCATCCACGGAAACTGCGCACGCTCGATTCCCCTTGCCTGTCGATCAGTCTCCCACTCTGGCAACTGCGGCCGCGGAAGACAAGGTGCGGAAAGTCATCCTGGCGTCGCGCGAGTGAGATCGGAGCTGGCCAACGTCGCCTTGCAGCCAGCGCTGCGTTTTCGCTCCGCTGGATCAGCCCCTGGGCGCGGCGAGCGGCAGCGCGCCGCGCCATTGTTTGCGGCGCCCCAAGCCGGGCCTGGCCGGCAACTTGCGCTCTAGCGGACTCTTCAGGATCCCTGGCGGTTCATTCACGGATCGCGTTCGACACGCGAGCAAATGGATCGAGCGCAGCACGAATAACGACGACGATCGCGGCAACGCGCGTCGCGAAGATTCCGCAGAATCCAAAGATTCTGCAAAGCGCGGGCTTGCAAGAACCGTGACCGGCGACTTCACCATCGTGGCTGACGGCATCCCGGACAAGACCGGCAGGATTGACGCAACGCGTGTCCAAAGGGACTGGATTGGGAGCTTTCCTGCCCGGGCGTGGCGAGTCGTGGATGGGACTGCGAACCGGGGTGGATGGACTCTCTACGAACGTCGAAGCGCTTCGGCGCGTTCGAGAATAGCGCGCTTCCCGGCGTCATCAAGGCGCTCAAGATTGCGAATCTGCAGGGTCATGCGCGGGTTTCTTGCGAGTCGCGGGGCGTGCCGCATCAGGAAATCCCAGTACAGGGTCGTGAACGGACAGGCACTCTCTCCTATGCGCTTTTTGGGGTCGTAGCGGCAGCCCTTGCAATAGCCGCTCATGCGGTCGATGTACTGGCCGGTGGCCGCATAGGGTTTGCTCGCGATCAGGCCGCCGTCGGCGAACTGGCTCATGCCGAGCGTGTTCGGCAGTTCGACCCACTCGACCGCGTCGACGTAGACGGCCAGATACCATGCGTGGACCTGTTTCGGTTCGACGCCGAGCAGGAGCGCGTAGAGGCCGGTGACCATCAGGCGCTGGATGTGGTGGGCGTAGCCAAACTTGAGGGTCTGCCCGATCGTGTCGGCCAGGCAGTGCATGTCGGTCTCGCCGGTCCAGTAGAAATCCGGCAGGTCGACGTCCGCATCGAGCGCATTCGACTCGAGATAATCCGGCATGCGCGTCCAGTAGATGCCGCGCACGTATTCGCGCCAGCCGAGGATCTGGCGGACGAAGCCCTCGACGGCGGCGAGCGGGGCCTTGCCGTCTTCGCAGGCTTCGACTGCGGCGGCGACGACTTCGCGCGGATCGAGCAGCTTGAGGTTGAGCGCGGCCGAGAGGTGCGCGTGATAGAGCCACGGCTGGCCCGGCCACATCGCATCCTGGTAGCGGCCGAACAATGGCAGGCGTTCGCGCACGAAGCGGGTCAGCGCTTCAAGCGCCTGCGCCCGCGTCACCGGCCAGGCGAAGGCGTCGAGCGATCCCGGATGACCGGCGAAGCGCGATTCGACAAGGTCGAGAACCTCGCGGGTCAGCGCATCGGGTTCGAAGCGGGTTGGCTCGGGCAAACCACGCGGCCCCTCGGCATCGAAGCTGCCACGGTTCTCGGCGTCGAAATTCCATTGCCCACCGAGCGGTTTCCCACCGTCCATGAGGATGTCATGGCGCTTGCGCAACTCGCGGTAGAAGTATTCGAGGCGCAGGGTCTTGCGGCCCTCGGCATGGGCGGCGAATTCGCGCACCGTCGTGTAGAAGTGCCGGTCGTCGCGCAGCTCGAGTTCGAGCCCTGCATCGCGGGCCACGGTGCGCAGGGACTGCAGCACGCGCCAGTCGCCCGGCGCGGTCACGACCAGGCGTTCGGGAGCAAGCGACGCGATCGCCGCGCGCAGCGCGCTCGCGAGATCGGGTGCCGCGTCGGCGTCGTCGAGGCGCTGGTAGAGCAGCGGCCGGCCGGCATCGCGCAGGGCATCGGCGAAGTGGCGCATCGCCGCGAGGAACAGCGCGATGCGCGGCTTCGACGACCAGACATGGGCCGACTCTTCGACGACCTCGGCCATCCAGACCCGGTCATGCGCCGGATCGAAACCGTCCAAGGCGCTCGAATCGGGGTCGAGCTGGTCGCCGAGCACGATGACCAGCGAACGCAGGGCTTGCTTGTCCATGCGCCGAGCATACCGGCAAGCGTGCGCGCCGGATCGGGCGATCTCGATTCGTGAGACCGGACCGGGCCAGTCTTTCCCGGCAGCCCCGGCTGCAGTTCCCTCTGTTGGATCAGCCCTTGGGCGCGGCTCGTCGTCAGCGAGCCGCGCCTCTTTTTCGTACGGTTCCGGCTGCAGGCCTGGCCGGCATTCCGCGTTCGAGCAGTTGCTTGAGGATCGACGGCTGCCGGCGGCGCGCGGTCGTGATCGCGTAGAAATTCTCGTGCACCTTCGGCACCGTGCAGTAGGCCTCGAGGATGCCGTTGCGCAGTTCGTCCTGGACCACCACCTCGGGCAGCAGGGCGACGCCACCGGAGTCGCGCGCGAGCAGGCGCAGCATGGCCATGTCGTCGACTTCGGCGAACAGCGTGTAGCGCACGCCAAGATCCTCGCAGAGCACGTCGAACTGGGCGCGCAGGTCGCTGCCGATGCCGGGTAGCAGCAGGCGCGCATCGGCCAGATCGCGCGGAAAGCGGAATGGCTTGCCGCGCGGCCGCGGATGGCCGACCAGGCAGACCGGCTGGCGCGCCAGGCGCCGGCAGCGCCACGGACGATCGATCTCGGTGGCGACCGCGGAATTGGACAGGACGAGATCGAGCTTGTGCACGCGCAGGCGTTCGAGCAATTCCTCCAGCGAGCCCGATTCGTGGACCAGGTGCACTCCGTCGAGGCCGACCACGGGACGCAGGAAGTTCTCCTGGAAATTGCGTGAAAGGGTCGCCACGCCGCCTACGCGCAGGCGCTGCACGGCCTGGGCCTGGCCTGCGCTGACCGCTTCGACGAGTTCATTGCCGAGGGCGAAGATGCCTTCGGCGAAGCCGAGCACGAGCTGGCCGGTTTCGCTGAGCACGAGGCGGCGTCCTTCGCGCTCGAACAGGGCTTGTCCGAGCTGTTCCTCGAGCAGGCGGATCTGCGCCGACAGGGCCGACTGCGAGACGTGCAGCTTCGTCGCGACCCGGGTCAGGTGGCCTTCCTTGGCCACGGCCCAGAAATAATGAAGGTGGCGATAGTTGAGCTGGCGCAGCGAGGGCGTGGGCATCTGGGTGTTCTCAAAAACAGAACGATTCGTCAATAACAAACTATTTTACGTTCGATCACCGCTGCCGCAAAGTGCCGCCGCCCCGCATGGAGACCGCAACGATGATTCCCGACGCCACCGTGTTGCCGTGGGCCACGCCACTGCTCTACCTGGCCGGCGCACTGGCCGCCCTGGCGATCGCCGACGATGCGCGTCGCTGGCGCCTGGCCGGCCGCATCGCGGCGGCGGCGCCGCTGGCGGCGCTGGCCGCGGCGCTGTTCGAAGTCAGCCAGGGCACCGGAGTCGACACGATCGGCCTCGTCATGGTCCTGCTGGTCGGGCTGATCGGCTGGGTCATCGTCCGCTATTCGGCCCGCTACCTGGCTGGCGAGCCCGGCCAGCGCCGCTATGTCGCGGCCACGCTGCTGACCCTGGCCGCGGTCTGCACGGTCGCCCTGAGCCAGCACCTGGGCCTGCTCGTCGCCGCCTGGATCGCGAGCAGCCTTGCCCTGCATCCCCTGCTGACGTTTTTCCGCGAGCGTCCGCAGGCACTCGTGGTCGCGCACAAGAAATTCATCGCCAGCCGCCTGGCCGAGCTTTGCCTGCTCGGCGCCCTGGTCCTGATCCACGCCGCGCTCGGCACGCTGTCGCTGCCGGCGATCGCCGATGTGCTGGGTGGATCGGCCGGCGCGGCGGGGCTGCCACCCGGCCTGCAGGCGGCGGCGCTGCTGGTCGTGCTGGCGGTGATCCTGAAATCGGCGCAGTTGCCGGTGCACGGCTGGCTGATCCAGGTCATGGAGGCGCCGACCCCGGTCTCGGCGCTGCTGCACGCCGGCATCGTCAACCTCGGCGGCTTCGTGCTGATCCGGCTCGCGGCCCTGATCTCCGCAGTGCCCGCGGCACAGGTGTTGCTGGTTGCAGTTGGCAGCCTGACCGCGGTGCTGGCCGGCCTGATCATGATGACCCGGATCAGCATCAAGGTGCGCCTGGCCTGGTCGACCTGTGCGCAGATGGGCTTCATGTTGATGGAATGCGGGCTCGGCCTGTACGACCTCGCCCTGCTGCACCTGGTCGCGCACTCGCTGTACAAGGCGCACGCCTTCCTCGGCGCCGGCGGGCGCGTCGCCGAGTATCGCCAGGGCCTGCTGGCCGGTCCCGCCGCCGGTTCGCGCAGCGCCGTTCGGCGCGTGCTCGCGGGGCTGGCTGCCGCGGTCCTCGCCCTCGGCGTGGTCGCCGGCCTCGCCGCCGCCTGGAGTGCCGGTTTCCCGGCAACGCAGTTGCCCTGGATCGTCACCCTGATCCTCGGCCTTGGCCTGGCGCCGCTGCTCGGTGCAACCCTGCGCGACCTGCCGCTCGGGTTGCTGCGGGTGACTGCGGTGGTCTTCGTCTATCTGGTCTGGCACGCCGCGGCCGGTTCGCTGACGGGGTTGCCGGTGGCCACGCCGCCGGCGGCTCTCGCGCTCTGGTCGGCCGCCTGCTTTGTCACCCTGTACGGCGTGCAGACCGTTCTGCGCTCGGCGCCCAAGAGCTGGCTGGCGCGCACGCTGCACGCGCCGATCCATGCCGGCCTGCACCTCGATGAACGCTTCCAGCGCTTGACCCTGCGCATCTGGCCGGCCCCGCGGGTGACGCCGCGCTCGCGCCCGTCGCAAGACCCACCGATCAACGAACCGAGCGGAGAGACGCCATGAATGTCGCCCTGAAGGTGCTTCCCCGAAGCGAAGACCCGACCCGCGCGGCGGCGATCGCGCGCGCCACCGAGGCGGCCTGCCGGAGGATTGCACCGAGCTGGCCGCTGGACCGCTTCATTGCGGTCAGTCCCTACTGGGAACAGGTCGAGCGGCCGTTCGCCGAGGTCGATGCGCGCCAGCGCCGCCTGGCCGGGCGTGGACTGCAGATGCCGTTCGCCTGCTTCCGCGAGGCCTGGCGCGAGCGGCGCTTCGACGCCGGACACCTGCGCGCCGCGCTGGCCGAACAGGACGCCGCCGGCGAGTGCACGGCGATCATCGCGGCACTCGAGGCGGCGAATACGCCGGCCGACGACCGCGCGCCGCTGCCGCTGCCCTGCGACAGTCTCGACCGGCGCCGCGACCTGCGTCACGAACCGGCCTGGGCCGACCTCGTCACCCAGCAGGTCAGCCAGTTCTGTGCGGCCTGGTTCGACGCCGGCGAATCCGACTGGGCGATGCCGACCGGTGCCAGTCTCTACAGCGACTGGCATCGGGCGATTGCCGCCGATCGCGGCATCGACCTGCTCGTGCACCTGCCGCTGCGCAAGGCGAGGGTGGTGACGCTGGCGCCCGATGCGCGCGCCATGATCGGCCACGCGGTGGACGCGCTCGCTGTCCCGGATGCCGAACTCGAGGACTTCCTGCAACTCGTCCTGCTGCGCATCAACGGCTGGGCGGCCTGGTGCGCATACCGCCGCTGGCAGGCCCGCCTGGGCGGCGGCGACGATGCCTGCATGCTTGAGCTGCTGGCGATCCGGCTGGCCTGGGAGTGCCTGCTTGACGACGGCCGCCGCGACGACGAATCGACCTGGGCACACTGGCGCAAGGCCTGGCAGCGACGCGATCCCGAGCCAGCCGGATGCCGCTTCGCGCGGACCTGCCAGCGTGCGCTCGAGATCGCCTACCAGCAGCGCCTGGGCGGATCGCTGGCCGCTGCCGGTTCGGGTCGTGACGAGACCGCCGGCGAGATACTGGCGGTGTTCTGCATCGACGTCCGCTCCGAAGTGTTCCGGCGTGCCCTCGAAACGGTCGCGCCAACCCTGCGCACGGCCGGATTTGCCGGCTTCTTCGGGCTGCCGGTCGCCTACGCGCCGATCGGCACCGCCTTGCGCGAGCCGCGCCTGCCTGGCCTGCTCGCACCCGCGCTCGAGGTCACCGAACAGATGGCCCCGGGCAGCGACGCCGACGGCGTGCGCCGTCGCCGCGGCCAGCGCCTGAAGGCCAGCGCCGGCTGGCGATCGACCTGGCAGCTGCCGGCGGCCGCGTTCGGCCTGGTCGAGGCCCTCGGCATCGGCCATGCGCTGACGCTGGTTCGACGCAGCCTGCCGGCGACCGCAGCACGCTGCGCAGTGACCGACGCAGGCCTTGTGGCGAACGAGATCGGTGCCCTGCGGCCGCGGCTGGCGATCGCCGGCCCGGCCGCGGCGGACCAGCGCGCCATTCTGGCCGAAACCGTGTTGCGCGCCATGAGCCTGACCCGCACCGAGGCACGCCTCGTCGCCCTCGTTGGCCACGGCAGCCAGAGCGCCAACAACGCGCACGCCGCCGGACTCGACTGTGGTGCCTGCGGCGGACAGTCCGGCGACCTCAATGCGCGCGTCCTCGCCGACCTGCTCAACGACCCGGCCGTGCGCGCGGCCCTGCCCGGGCGCGGCCTGCAGATTCCGGCCGACACCGTGTTCGTCGCCGCCCTGCACAACACAACGACCGACGAAGTCGAGCTGTTCGAAGACGACGCGAATGCCGCTACCCAGGCGCAACGCGTGGGCCGGCTCGCCGATGCGCTGCGCGCCGCCGGCGCGCGCACCCGCGCCGAGCGCGCCGCCGCCCTCGGTCTCGATACATCGGGCGGCGACGACAGCCTGTTGCGAGCCGTGCGCCAGCGCGCCAACCACTGGGCCGAGACGCGGCCGGAATGGGGACTGGCCGGCAACGCGGCCTTCATCGCCGCGCCGCGCGCGCGCAGCCGCGCCATCGACCTCGCCGGTCGTGCCTTCTTGCACGATTACGACTGGCGCAGCGATCGCGGCGAGGTCCTCGAGCTGATCATGACCGCACCGATGGTGGTCGCGCACTGGATCAACATGCAGTACCACGCCTCGATGGTCGATCCGGACCTCTACGGCAGCGGCAACAAGGTCCTGCACAACGTGGTCGGCGGCCATATCGGCGTCTTCGAAGGCAACAGCGGCGACCTGCGCATCGGCCTGCCGCTGCAGTCACTGCACGACGGCCGGCGCTGGATGCACGAGCCGCTGCGGCTGTCGGTGTACATCGAGGCGCCGAGGGTGATGATCGACGCGGTCATCGAGCGCCACGCGGTCGTGCGCCAGCTGGTCGACAATGGCTGGCTGCACCTGTTTCGCATCGAGCCCGACGGGCACGCCGTGGAAGTCCGCCGCGCCGGGGCCTGGGTCGCCTGGACGGACGCGGCCCCGGCGCGTGGCTGAGCCGGCGCGGAGGATGGCGTCGGCCTATGCCGGGCAGCGCATGGTCCTGCTGACCCGGCACGGCAAGCAGGCGCAGATCGGTCCGGTGCTCGATGCGGCCCTCGGTTGCACGGTCGAGCTCAACGCGAGCTATGACACCGACCGGCTCGGCACGTTCACACGCGAAGTCGGGCGCGCGGGCAGCCAGCTCGAAGCGGCCCGGCACAAGGCCCGGCTCGCGATCGAACTCGGTGATTGCGCGTTCGGGCTCGGTAGCGAAGGCGCCTTCTTCGGCGATCCGGTCAGCGGATTGTTGCCGTGGAACCGCGAACTGGTCGTGCTGGTCGATGCCGAGCGCGACGTCGAAGTCTGCGGTGTCGCCCACGGCCCGGCCTGGAACAATCATCGGCAAACCGGCGATTGGAACGAGCTGCTGGTGTTCGCCGACGCCGCCGGATTTCCGGACCAGCAGCTGGTATTGCGTCCGCTCGATTCCGTGCAGGCCGGCCTGCGCAAGGGCATCGGTGACCGCGAGGCGCTGGCGGCCGCATTCCGGTGGGCCGTCAGCCAGTCAGCGTCGGCAACAGTGCTGGTCGAAGCCGACCTGCGTGCGCACTGCAGCCCGCGGCGGCGGCAGCGCATCGCCGAGGCCGCCACGGACCTGGCCCGTCGCCTCTGCTCACCGTGTCCGCAGTGCGCGGCGCCGGGATTCTGGCTGTGTGAAAAACGACCCGGCCTGCCTTGCGCCTGGTGTGGCGAGCCGACCGACCTGGCCGTTGCCGACATCCATGGCTGCGTGCGCTGCGCGCATCGCCAGGAGCGCGCGCTGGGCGGAGCAGCCGAAGCCGATCCGGCGCATTGCCGGATCTGCAATCCCTGACCGTCAGTTCTTGTTCGCCGCCGGGCGGGCGAAATCGGCGCCGGGTTTCCACTGCGGGAACGTGGTTTCATCGGCGAGCTTGTGGCCGACGTTGTAGAGCATTTCGAGGTCGGCGACGACGCCGCGGTAGTCCCAGTCCGGATCGTAGTTGTCGCCGGGCTTGTGGTAGCGGTTCGTCGTGTAGTCGTCGGCGGCGGCGCGGCCGGCCGCTTCGCCGCCATCGACCAGGTCGAGTCCGCCTGATGCATACAGCGCCGGTATGCCCGCACGGGCGAAATTGACATGATCGGAGCGGAAGAAGAAGCCCTTCTCCGGTTCCTCGTCGCCGCTGATCACGCGGCCCTGGGCCTTCGCCGCTTCAGTCACGTAGCCGTCGAGCTCGGACTGGCCGAGTCCGATCACGGTGACGTTCTTCGTCGGTCCGTTGATGTGCAAGGCATCGATGTTGATGTTGGCGGCGATCTTGTCCAGCGCATACGGTGGATGCGCGACGAAGTATTGCGCGCCGAGCAGGCCGGATTCCTCCAGTGTCACCGCGGCAAACACCACCGAGCGCTGCGGTGGCGTGGCCTGGTGGGTGAAGGCCTCGGCGATTTCGATGATGCCGGCCACGCCGGTCGCGTTGTCGATCGCGCCATTGAAGATCTGGTCGCCTTCGAGGCTCTGGTCCTTGCCGAAATGATCCCAGTGCGCGGTGTAGACGATCGCCTCGTCGGGACGCTGGCTGCCGGGCAGCATGCCGACCACGTTTTCCGAGCTGGTGGTGTCGACCTTGCTGCGGAAGTCCACCGAGAGCTTGGCGCCGAGCACGCTGGCCTTGAATCCGCGCAGGTCGGCGCTCTCCTTCATCGCCGCGAAATCCTCGCCGGCGGTCGCGAACAGGCGTGTGGCCGCGTCCTCGCTGAGCCAGCCCGCCGCTTGCAGGCGCGGCGCGGGATCCTCGCTGGCCGGCAGCGCGAATTGCGGGCCGCTCCAGCCGTTCTGCACGACGCTCCACGGATAGCCGGCGCCCGGCGTTTCATGGACGATGAACAATGCGGCTGCGCCCTGGCGCGCGGCCTCCTCGTACTTGTAGGTCCAGCGTCCGTAGTAGGTCAGGGCCGGGCCCTTGAAGAGCTGCGGATCCTTGTTGCCCCAGCCCGGATCGTTGACCAGCACGATCACGGTCTTGCCCTTGACGTCGATGTCCGCGTAGTCGTTCCAGTCCGGTGCGTTGACGCCATAGCCGGCGAAGACGATGTCGGAATCCCTGATGCTGACCTCGGGGCTGCCATTGAGCGTGTTGATCACGGCATCATCGCCGATGCCGAAGCTCGCCGAACCGGTGCCGCCCTTGACCTCGATGCTGACGCTGGCCGGATCAATCAGTTCGGTCTTGACCATCGGCACGGTCTGGAACCAGTTGCCCTTGTTGCCCGGCTTCAGGCCGATGCGTTCGAACTGGTCCTTGATGTAGGCGGTGGTCACGCGCTCGCCGATCGTGCCGGGCTCGCGACCCTCGAACTGGTCGGAGGACAGCTTCTGCAGCCGCGCGGCAAAGTCTTCGGCCTTGATCTCGCCCGAATACCGGCCATCCGCGGTGGGAGTGACCGGCGCCGGTCTGGCGCTTGCCGCCGCAGGTGCCACGGCCGGCGCGGGCGCCTCGACCGGCTCCTGCTTGCCGCAGGCGGCCAGGGCCAGGCCGAGTGTACCTATGAGCGCATGACGAATCATCGGGCAATCTCCAGTCCCATCGTGATCCCCGATCTTATCGCGCGTCGGCTCGGTTTTCCGACCCCGGCCACCGGCGGATGGCATTTTCCGCTTGACAGCGACCGTGCTGCGCGAACCCAATGATGCGCTTCGGCGAAGTCGGTTCCTGCTCTAGCGCATGTCGCGGGCGGCTGGCGGCGCCATGACCCAGATCCGTCCGAAAATTCCACGGCAGGCGCCCATCCCTTGCTGATGCCCGTGCACCGGTCTGCTGGTGCGTTTGCAGGCAATCGTCCGAGTCCACGAGCCATGAATCGAGCCATGCGTGCGATATCCCTGGGCCTCCAGCAGGCGCGAAACCGCATCCGCGCCGCGCGCTTGAGGTCCGATTGGCGCAAGCGCAACGCCGCGACGAAGGATTCCGTCGACACGGACTACCTGAAGCCGCTTCGCTCGCGCTGCCGCTACTGCGAAAGTGCCACGTCGCGGCTGCTTGGCAAGGTCCCGCTCACGTTCCGGCAGGCGTTGACGCTCGGCGATTATCGCCTCGCGCAATGCGAAGCATGCGAGGTGGTCTATCTCGATCCGGAGCCACCGCCGGATGATCTGCGGGCCCTGTATGTCGGATCGAGTCAGTTCCCCGATGCGCGCGACCTGCTGAACGCACAGTCTGCGCGCACGGCGAAGAGCTATGAGCGCCGCTTGCAGTACCTCGATCTGCTTCCCGGGCCAGGCGACGCAATACTCGAGGTCGGCGCCGGCCCGGCATGGGTCTGCCGGGCGGCGAAAAAGCGATGCCCGGATGTGACGACCATCGCGCAGGACATCAGCGATGAATGCGCCGCGGATTGCCCGTGGGTCGACAACTACATCGTCGGCGACCTGGCGCGGTTGCCGCCGCAGCGTTCGATCCGCCTGGCGGCATTGACTCATGTCATCGAACATCTGCCCCGGCCGCAGGCGTTCCTCCAAGACCTGGCGGCGTACATGGCGCCTGGCGGCAAGGTGTACATCACCGCGCCTTTCCGGCCGGCGCGCTGGAACAGCGAAGACGGGTTCGGTCCCTGGCTGGATTACTCCTACCTGCACGTGCCGGCCCATATCAGCTACCTGTCCGGGAAATGGATGCGTGCTGCCGCGGCGGAATCAGGTTTCGAAGTCATTCGCTGGGATGCCTCGATCGACGGTTACCAGGTTTTCGAGACCGTTCTCCAGAGGCTCGGCTAGGCCTGTCCAGGCTGCGCCATGGCAGAGGGATCGGCAGCGCTTGGCACGGTTTCATGGGCGCGCACTGCCGTTTGTGGCGATTGCCGCGCTACGGATTTTCGCCGGAGAACATGACCGGCGTGGCACCCTTGACCTCGCCGATGCGCGCGCTGTCGCTGACATGCAGCTCGACCTCGCGCTCGAACACGAGCTTGCCCTGGACCACGGCGCGCGGGCCGATGACGACGCGCGGCGGCTTGCTCGCGCCGAAGCTGAACCAGCTGTTGGATTTCTCGACCAGGATGCCGCCGTCGATGTGCGAATCGGCGCCGACTTCGATGTCGCCGCTGACCGTGCGGATGCCGCCGCCGACATGCGCCGCGCGCAGCCGGATGCTGCCATTGACGTTGGCGACATCGCCGCCGACGTCGCTGCCTTCGTCGAAACTCAGCGAGCCGTTGACCGTGTCGACGCCCTTGGCGACGCGCGAGCGGTTGCCGATCGAGACACGGCCATTGACGGTGCCCGCCGAGCGGATGCTGGCGTCATTGCCGATTTCGATCGAACCATTGACCGTGGAAACGCCCTCGGCCTGGCCATGGTCGCCGAGCCGGATCGAACCGTTGACCGAATCGAGGTCGCCGACGGTCTTGCCGTCGTCGACGCGGATAGAGCCATTGACCTTGCTGATGTCGTCGCTGGCCGACGCCGGCAGGGCCAGGCCGAGCGCGAACACCGAGAATACGAGGGAGGTGAGGAATGGGCGCAACATGGGCGGGTCTCCGGGTGAATGTCGCGGGCTTGGATGCACGCTGGCGCGCCAGCGTTTAGAGCGCGCGCGAAATCCCGCGGCGGGCCGCGCGGCGGTCCGGGCCGAACGGAGTCGTCCGCATCCGTTACCATTTCCCTTGTCGAGCTGCTGAATGCGGCATTTCCCAGGCCCGAGTGAGCCCATGTCCCGACCCAAACCTGTCCTGCTGCTGATCCTCGATGGCTGGGGCCATCGCAAGGAGACGGCGCACAATGCCATCGCCATGGCCCGCTGCCCGAACTGGCGGCGCCTGCTCGCCGAGTGTCCGCACAGCCTCGTCGATACCTACGGCCTCAAGGTCGGCTTGCCCGAGGGCCAGATGGGCAATTCCGAGGTGGGCCACATGAACATCGGTTCGGGTCGCGTGGTCTACCAGGACCTGACCCGCATTGACGCGGCGATTGCCGATGGCAGCTTCGCACGCAATCCGGCCCTGCTCGGCGCCTGTCGCGCGGCCCGCGATGCGAACGCCTGCCTGCACGTGTTCGGCCTGCTCTCGCCCGGTGGCGTGCACAGCCATGAAGCCCACATCTTCGCGATGATCGACCTCGCCGCGGCGGCCGGCGTACCGCGCATCGCCGTGCACGCGTTCCTCGACGGGCGCGACATGCCGCCGCGCAGCGCGCGCGAATCGCTGCAGAAGCTCGAGGCGAAGTGCGCCGAATACCCGTCGGCACGCATCGCCACGGTCAGCGGCCGCTACTACGCGATGGATCGCGACCAGCGCTGGGACCGGGTCAAGCTGGCTTGCGATGCGATCATCGAGGCGACCGCCGCCGAGCATGCCGACAGCGCGCTGGCCGCGCTCGAGGCGGCCTATGCGCGTGGCGAGAACGACGAGTTCGTGCTGCCGACCGTGATCAGAACCGGCATGCCGATGGCCGATGGCGATGCCGTCGTGTTCATGAACTTCCGCGCCGATCGCGCGCGCCAGCTGAGCAGGGTCTTTGTCGAACCGTCATTCGATGGTTTCGCGCTTGCACGCCGGCCGGCGCTGTCGGCCTTCGTCAGCCTGACCGAATACGCCGCCGACCTGCCGGTCACGGCGATCGCCTTCGCCGCGCAGTCGATGCACAACACGCTCGGCGAGGTGCTGGCCAATCTCGGCCTCAGCCAGTTGCGCATCGCCGAAACCGAAAAGTACGCGCACGTGACCTTCTTCTTCTCTGGCGGCCGCGAGGCGCCCTTTGCCGGCGAGCAGCGCATCCTCGTGCCAAGCCCGCAGGTAGCCACCTACGACCTCAAGCCCGAGATGAGCCTGCCCGAGCTGACCGATCGCCTGGTTGCGGAAATCTCCGCGCGCAATTTCGATTTCATCGTCTGCAACGTCGCCAATGCCGACATGGTCGGCCACAGCGGCATCGAGAGCGCCGCGATCAGGGCCGTCGAAGCGATCGATGCGGCGCTCGGGCGGATCACCGCGGCGATTCGCGAGAGCGGCGGCGAGATGCTGGTCAGCGCCGATCACGGCAACATCGAACAGATGGTGGACGAGCAGGGCATTGCGCATACCCAGCACACCGTCGGACCGGTGCCGCTGGTCTATGTCGGGCGCAAGGCGCGCCTGCACGACGGTGCCCTGCGTGATCTCGCGCCCAGCGTGCTGGCCCTGATGGGGATCGATCCGCCTGCCGAAATGACCGGCCACAGCCTCGTCGAATTCCGCGACTGATGCGCATGCGCGCCCTGGCTGCGTGTTTCCTGCTGGTGCTGGCCGTAGTGGCGCGGGCGCAGCCGGCCGATGCACCCGCGGCGGCCGGCGAAAAGGAAGCCCAGCAGCAGCTTGAACGCATCCGCGCCGACATCCGTGCGCTGACTGCCGAACTGCGTGCCACCAGCGGCGAGAAGGACGAGGCCACGCGCAGCCTGCGCGAGCAGGAAACCGCGATCGCCAGTGCGGTCGGTGAACTGCGCGCGCTCGATGCCCGGCTGGCCGGCCAGCAGGAACAACTGGCCGGCCTCGAGGACAAGCGCCAGGCGCTTTCCAAAAAGCTCGAGAAGCAGCGCGAGGCGCTGGCCGTGCTGCTGCGTTCGGCCTATGCGCTGGGTCGCAGCGAGGAACTCAAGCTGCTGCTGCAGCAGGAGGACGTCGACACGATTGCCCGCGTGCTTGCCTACCACCGCTATTTCCAGCGGGCCCGCGTCGAGCGCATCGACGGCCTGCTGGCCGACCTCAAGCAGCTGGCCGACGTGCAACTGGCGATCGAGGCGCAGAACGCGGAACTGAACGCGACGCGTGCCAGCCGCGAAGCCGAGGTCAGCCAGCTGCAGGCGAAACGCGCCGAGCGCGAGAAGTTGCTGGTCGAGCTGGATGCGCGCCTGAACGACCAGCAGTCGCGCCTGGGCGTGATGGCCAAGGACGAAAAAGGCCTGCTCGCCCTGCTCGAGCGCTTGCGCGACGTGTTCGCCGACATACCGCAACAGCCCAGCGGCGCGGAACCGTTTGCCAGTCTGCGTGGTCGATTGATCATGCCGGTGAGCGGCAAGGTCAGTACGCGCTTCGGCGGCACCGATGAAAGCGGCCGCCGTCTCTCGGGCGTGCTGATCAGCGCCGCCAGCGGCAGCGAGGTGCATGCCATCGCGCGCGGCCGGGTCGCCTATGCGGACTGGCTGAAGGGCTATGGCATGTTGCTGATACTCGATCACGGCGATGGCTACATGAGCCTTTACGGATACAACGATTCGCTGCGCAAGGAGGTTGGCGACTGGGTCTCGGCCGGCGAGACGATCGCCACCAGCGGCGCCAGCGGCGGCCAGAAGTCGGCGGCGCTCTACTTCGAACTGCGCCTGCAGGGCAAGCCGATCAATCCAAAGGGCTGGCTGCGCTGAGCTGAACCGAACCCGCTTCACCCTGTTTTCCGACCCACTCGCGCTATGATCGGCGCAACCCTGTCGAGGCTTTCCGATGTTCCGTCGCCCGTATCCGCTCGCATCGCTGTTTGCAGTCCTGTTCGCCTGCAGCGCC
This sequence comes from Dokdonella sp., assembly GCA_036734345.1. Classification (GTDB taxonomy): domain Bacteria; phylum Pseudomonadota; class Gammaproteobacteria; order Xanthomonadales; family Rhodanobacteraceae; genus Dokdonella. Next base: position 23,055 of record DAIMYT010000010.1, read on the forward strand.
ATGGCCCAGCCGGCCGCCCCGCAGCCGACGCCCGATCTGCCCGACGGGGAAGACGTCGGCGCCGCCATCGACGCCGCAGCCCCGGCCGAGGCGTCGACACCGGCACCAGCCGGACAGATCAGCCTCGAGGACGTGCGCCAGTTCACCGCCGTGCTGAGCCTGGTCAAGCAGGCCTATGTCGAGCCGGTCGACGACCACCAGCTCATGCAGGCTGCGATCAAGGGCATGCTGGTCGGCCTCGATCCGCACAGCGAATACCTCGAAGCCAGTGAGCTGAGCCAGCTTACGGAGGACACCTCGGGCAGTTACGAAGGGCTCGGCATCGAGGTGACCACCGTGGACGGCGCCCTGCGCGTGATCGCGCCGATCGACGATACCCCGGCGGCGCGCGCCGGCATCAAGCCCGGCGACACCATCCTGCGCATCGACAACGTGCCGGTGCAGGCCGACAACCTCGGCGACGCGGTCGACTTGCTGCGCGGCGCGCCGGGCAGCGAAGTGACCCTGTCGATCCTGCGCGCCGGCGCAAGCCTGCCGCAGGAATTCAAGCTCAAGCGGGAGACGATCCGCGTGGCCAGCGTGCGCGGTCGCCTGCTCGAACCCGGCTATGCCTACCTGCGCGTGAGCCAGTTCCAGTCGGAAACCGGCAGCGACCTGCGCAAGCGCATCGCGCGCCTGCAGAAGGACAACGGCAAGCCGCTGGCCGGCGCCGTGCTCGACCTGCGCAGCAACCCCGGTGGCCTGCTCACCTCGGCCGTCGAAGTCAGCGACCTGCTGCTCGATGCCGGCACCATCGTGACCACCAAGGGCCGCATCCGCGAAGCCGACATGGCGTTCAAGGCAACCCCGGGCGACGCCCTCGACGGTGCTCCGCTGGTGGTCCTGATCGACAACGGCAGTGCATCGGCGGCCGAGATCGTCGCCGGCGCGCTCAAGGACAACCATCGTGGCCTGCTCATGGGCCGGCGCAGTTTCGGCAAGGGCTCGGTGCAGACCGTGCTGACCCTCGACGACGCGCATGCGCTGAAGCTGACCACGGCGCGCTACTACACGCCGAGCGGGATCTCGATCCAGGCCTCGGGCATCAAGCCCGACATCGAGCTTGCCGATCTCGCCCTGAGCGCCAACGAAACCGACGATTTCGGGCGCGTCAGCGAACGCGACCTGCGCAACCACCTGAAGGGCGACAACGAGCCCGAACCCGCGACCGCGCCGGCAACCCTGCCCGTGGTGCGCAGCGGGGCGCCGAGCGACTACGCCCTCAGCGAAGCGCTCAACGTGCTCAAGGCAATGGCCCTGCAGCGTCGCCAGCCGGCTCCACAGGCCTCGCCGCAGACCGCCGACAAGGGTTGAGCGGGGGCCGGCTTGCGGCGATCTGGCCTGCCGGGCCGGCATATTCCGGATGCAGCCCGGGCGCGTTAAGCATTTGTAAGGGTGCGCTCTGGCGCACCCATTCGCCGGTCCACGCGTTAAACTCGCCGTTTGGGCGGCCCTCGACCGGGTCGGCCGGCAGATCGGGTCCGCCACCCTGAGCGGGCCGCCAGGCAATCGAATTGAGGAAAGCGGAATGAAGAGTCACAGTCTCGCAGCTGTCCTGTGCTGTCTCGGTGGATCGCTGCTGGCGCCCGGGGCTGGCGCCGTTCAGATCTACACAAACGGGCCCTACGTCACCCATCCCGGCGCGCATGTCTCGGGTGCCGACATCAGCATGGCCCAGGACGTGACCTACCCCGGCTATACGGCCCTCGGCATCGCCGCCGGTCCGGCCTACCGCCTGGCCGATGATTTCTCGATTCCGCTCGATCATGTCTGGACCGTCGACAGCGCCATCCTGTACGCCTACCAGGCCGGCACCGCCGATGCGGACTTCACCGACGCGCGCGTCATCATCTGGCAGGGATTCCCGGAAGGCACGGGCAGCATCAAGCTGTTCGATGGCACGGTCAGCAATACGCTGGTGTCTTCAACGCCGGATGCCTACCGCACCGCGCAGTCGATGCCGGACAACCTGTCCAATACCCAGCGCCGCATCAAGCGGCTGCAGATCGCGATTCCACCGCTGCAACTGACCTCGGGGCAGTACTGGATCGACTGGCAGCTGACCGGGCCGCAGAGTGGCGAAACCTACACCCCGCCGGTCAGCATCCTTGGCCAGCCCTACACCTCGGTGGGTGGCTTCGCGCGCAAGAAGTGCCCGACTGGCATCACCGATCCGAACGACGACTGCTACGAGGCCGGCGGCACGTGGCGCCTGTTCAAGAACGGCACTTCGCCCAACCTGGTCGACCTGCCGTTCAAGTTGAACGGCACCGATATCATCAACACGATCTTCCGCAACGGCTTCGAGACCACCACGACGCCTTGATTGGCAGCGTGACGGCGCAGGATCGAGCCCTGCACCAGGGATGATTGATGGAATTGGCAACCCTCCCCTGCAGGAAGCGGCTTCAGCCGCGATGCTGTTCGTCACGTCAGGAAAGGCATCGGGCCT
>DAIMYT010000010.1:25645-51286 GCA_036734345.1 Dokdonella sp.
AGGAAGCGGCTTCAGCCGCGATGCTGTTCGTCACGTCAGGAAAGGCATCGGGCCTGAAGGCCTCTCCTGCGAAGAGCTTGCGACAGGCGGCGCGGGTTTCGATGGTTGTTCCCGCGTTGCCGCGTTGGTGTTGGCCTGTCCTTCGATTCCGCTCAGCGGATGCCGGGCGCCACCTTGAACGGGCAGCCGGTCTTTGCCTTCACATCATCGAGACTGACGCCCGGGTGCAGCTCGGTCAGGGTCAGGCCACCGCCTTCGGCGACTTCGAAGACGCAGAGATTGGTGATGATCTTGTCGACGCAGGCCTTGCCGGTCAGCGGCAGCTCGCATTGTTTGAGGATCTTCGGCGAGCCGTCCTTGGCCGTGTGCTCCATCAGCACGACCACGCGCTTGACGCCGGACACCAGGTCCATCGCGCCGCCCGGTCCCTTGACCATCTTGCCCGGCACCATCCAGTTGGCCAGGTCGCCGTTTTCGGATACCTCCAGGCCGCCGAGGATCGACAGGTCGATGTGGCCGCCGCGGATCATCGCGAACGAATCGGCGCTCGAGAAAAAGCTGCTGCCGGGAATCGTCGAAATCGTCTGCTTGCCGGCATTGATCAGGTCGGCGTCGACCGTTTCCTCGGACGGGAACGGGCCGATGCCGAGCAGGCCGTTTTCCGACTGCAGGGTGACGCTGACGCCGGCCGGGATGTAGTTGGCGACCAGGGTCGGAATGCCGATGCCGAGATTGACGCAGAAGCCGTCGCGCAATTCGCGCGCGGCGAGCTGGGCCATCAGTTCGCGCACGGGATTTTCCTTGCCGGTCGGCGCCGCGCCGGACAGCGTGCGGAATTCGATGCGCTTCTCGTACTTCGCACCCTGGATGATGCGGTCGACATAGATGCCCGGCGTGTGGATCTGGTCCGGCTCGAGATCGCCGGTCTCGACCAGTTCCTCGACCTCGGCGACGGTGACCTGGCCGCAGGTGGCGATCATCGGATTGAAGTTGCGCGCGGTCTTGCGAAAAATGAGATTGCCGAACTGGTCGCCCTTCCACGCCTTGACGATGGCGACATCGGCCTTGATCGCCGGTTCGAGCACGTAGTCGATGCCATCGAATTTCTTCGTCTCCTTGCCCTCGGCGAGTTTGGTGCCGAAAGCCGTGCGCGTGTAGAAGCCCGGGATGCCGGCGCCGCCGGCGCGCAGGCGCTCGGCCAGGGTGCCCTGCGGCACGAGTTCGAGCTCGAGTTCGCCGGCCAGCACCTGGCGTTCGAACTCCTTGTTCTCGCCGACATACGAGGCGATGACCTTCTTCACCTGGCGCGTCTTAAGCAGCGGACCCATGCCGAAATCGTCGACGCCGGCATTGTTGCCGACGATGGTCAGGCCCTTGGTGCCGGCATCGAGCAGGCCCTGGATCAGGTTCTCGGGAATGCCGCACAGGCCAAAACCGCCGGCGGCGATCGTCATGTTGTCGGACAGCAGTCCTTCGAGCGCCGCGCTGGCGTTTGCGTAGACTTTCTTCACGGTCGGATCCTTTGGAGTTCGTGCCGGCATCGCCACGGGAATCGCGGGCGCCAGCGGCAGCGGGAAAAGATGCAGGGAGCGTAGTACGAGGCGCAGAACGGTTCAATGCGGCCTTTCGGACAATGGTGGCACAAGCGGCGCCGGGTTTCGCGCTGTCGTTGCGGGCCTGCGCCAGGCCGCGAGTCCGCCACGCGCCGGCCGATCCGGCCTGTACTTTGGTACAAGGTGCAGGCCGGACCGATCGGTCCACACTGCCGGGACCGGGCCGGGGGGCCCATCCGGGGAGTGCAGCCATGCGACGCGCCATGCGCCTTGTCCTTGCGTTTCTGTTCATCAGCCTGGTCGGCAGCGCCCAGGCGCTCTGTGTCGACAATGTCGTGCTCGTGCACGGCAATACCGGCAGCCCGTCCGATTTCGTCAACACCACCAACACCCTGCTGGCGCGCGGCTATGCCTCGTCACAGATCTTCCGGCCCAGCTGGGGCAGCAGCTGCGCAGCCTGCAACGACCATCTCGGCAGCGAGGAAACGCCGGTGGAGAACGCGCTGATCGACGCCGTCGCATCGTCGTGCACGGGGCGCATCGACGTCATCGGCCACTCGATGGGCGCGACCCTGGCCGCACGCGTCATCGACCGCGTCGGCCTGAAGAACTACGTCGACAGTTTCGTCGGCATCGCCGGTGCCTTCCGCGGCCTGCGCAGTTGCGGGACCTATCCGTTCAACGTCTGGACCAGCACCTGCGGCTCATGGGGCCTGTCGGTCAACAGCCCGTTCCTCAACGGCATCAACGGGCATCGGTTCGGTTCGCGCATGACCTCGATCAAGTCGTACTACGACGAGATCGTCTGCTCGACCGGCATCTGCACGGTCGGTGGCGCGCATGCCTCGTCGATCACCGGCGAAAACGCCACGGTCACCTATACCTGGGGCCACTACGGCCTGCTCTGGTACACGGCGACGAAGCAGGCCGACCTGATCAGGTAGCGCGGCTAACGCGCCTCATACCTGCTTGCTCCAGCGCAGTTCGGCGACGCCGGGCGGCGGCACGAAGCTGTCGGCCCGTGCGTCCGCCCAGAAGCGCTGGAAGACCGGATGCGCCGCGGTGTGTTCGAGCAGTTCGCCGGGCCGGACGAATTGGTACACGGTGGCGAGGGAACGCACCTCGTTGCCGGACAGGCGACGGATGATGTGCTCGGGCCCGAGCTCGCCCGGGTGCGAGAGACCCGCCGCCGAGATCAGTTCCTTCAGCGCGCGCAAGGTATTCTGGTGGAAGTTCTTCACCCGCTCGGCCTTGTCCGGCACGTCGAGCGCGCGCCAGCGTTTTGGATCCTGGGTGGCCACCCCGGTCGGGCAGTGATCGGTGTGGCAGGTCTGCGACTGGATGCAACCGAGCGCGAACATGAAGCCGCGCGCGGCATTGCACCAGTCGGCGCCGAGCGCCAGCGTGCGCGCGATGTCGAATCCGGTGATGATCTTGCCGGCGGCGCCGATGCGGATGTCCTTGCGCAGGTTGAGGCCGACCAGGGTGTTGTGCACGAGCAGCAGGGCCTCGCGCAACGGTGCGCCGACATGGTCGATGAACTCCATCGGCGCCGCGCCGGTGCCGCCTTCGCCGCCATCGACGACGATGAAATCGGGGCGGATGCCGGTGCTCAGCATGGCCTTGGCGATGCCGAACCATTCCCAGGGATGGCCGATCGCGAGCTTGAAGCCGACCGGTTTGCCTTCAGAGAGTTCGCGCAACCGCTCGACGAAACGCAACAATCCCTCGGGCGTGTCGAAGGCGGAATGGCGCGCAGGCGAAATGCAGTCCTCGCCTTCGGGAACGCCGCGCGTCTCGGCGATCTCGCGGCTCACCTTGGGCGCCGGCAGCATGCCGCCGTGGCCGGGCTTGGCGCCCTGCGAGAGCTTGATCTCGATCATCTTGACCTGCGCGAGCACCGCGCGTTCGGCGAACTTCTTCTCGCTGAACACGCCGGCCCGCTCGCAGGCGCCGAAGTAGCCGGAGCCGAGTTCCCAGACCACGTCGCCGCCGTTCTCGCGATGGTAGGGCGACAGCGAGCCTTCGCCGGTGTCGTGGTAGAAACCGCCGCGCCGCGCGCCTTCGTTGAGCGCGCGGATCGCATTCGGCGAGAGCGAGCCGAAACTCATCGCCGAAATGTTGAACACGCTGGCCGAGTACGGATTCGGGCACTGCGGCCCGCCCACCGGCACGCGGAAATCGTGGCTGTCGATGTGGCTCGGCATCATCGAGTGGTTGATCCACTCGTAGTTCTCTGCATAGACATTGCGCTCGGTGCCGAATGGGCGCGTTTCCCGCGCCTGCTTGGCGCGCTGGTAGACGATCGAGCGCTGGTCGTGCGAGAACGGCACCTCGTCGTTGTCGCCTTCGACCACGTACTGGCGCATCATCGGCCGGACCGCCTCGAACAGGTAGCGCACGTGGGCGAGGATCGGGAAGTTGCGGCGCAGGGTCTTGCGCTTCTGCAGCATGTCCCAGAGGCCGACCACGCCGAGCGCGCCGGCGACCAGTGCCACCCACTGCCAGGCCAGGCCCTCGTTCCAGAAGGCGATGCCGCAGGCGCAGGCAACCAGCACGAAGACGAAGAACCAGTATCGGGTCGGCAGCGGTGATCTCACGGCAGGCGTCCGGCAGCGGCGAAGCTGCGAGGATAGCGGAAGCGCGGGATTCCGGGACATCGCGCCCGGGCGCCGTTCACGACCTCGGCGGGGAAACGCTGAAGATCACGCGGCCCTGGAACTTTTCGCCGAGCATCCGCGCTTCGCGGCCTTCGGCCCGGATGCGTTGCTGCAGGTCCGGCCAGCGCGATTCCTTGGTGATGTAGACCACGTCCGGGTCGGCCTTGGCCAGTTCGGTATCGAGGTCGCTGTCGTAGTCGGGATTGAATTGCCTGCCGGCCAGCGGTTCGCGCGAAATCTTCTCGACGCGCGCGCCGAGGTGCAGGTGGATGCCGTAGCGTGCCATGTCCTCGACGAACAGGACTTCATGCACCGGATGGGAGACGCGCTCGCGGATCGCATCGGCCCATTCCCCGGCATTCTTGTGGGTCGGCCAGAACGCGCTGCCGAGGCGGATCGCGACCAGCAGCGCGACCCACAGGCCGAGCAGGCGCATCGACGGAAACCGGCGATCCTCAAGGCGCAGCTGTCGCGCCACGATCAGGGCCAGCGGCGTGAACAGCGGCAGCAGGTAGAGCGGCAGCCGCGAGCGCGCGATGCAGAAAACCAGCAGCGGCACGACGACCCAGAGGAACAGGACCAGGCCGATCGGGTCGTCGGCGCGGGTCTCCGCGTTCTTCCAGTTCCTGATCGAGCCGGGCAGGGAGCGTAGCCAGCGCCACAGCGGCAGCGTCCACGGCAGGGTGCCGACGACCAGCGTCGGCACGTAGATTTCGGCCCAGCCGTACCATTCGCCGTGGCGGCCGAAGTCCGAAGTGGCGATGCGGTCGATCACCTCGCGACCAAGGAAATAGTCGAGCAGGCCATCGGTGTCGCTGACCACGATGGCATACCACGGCAGGGCGACCGCGGCGAACGCGAGCAGGCTGGACCAGTGGAACACCGAGGCCGCGCGCGGTGTCGGCAACAGGCGCACGACGGCGATGACGGCGAGCAGCGGCAGCAGCGCCGGCGGCCCCTTGATCAGGAAGCCGAGGCCGAAGCCGATCCACATCAGCACCACCCAGCGCCGCGATCGAAGCGGATCGCCGAAGCGCGACTCGATCCACGCCATCATGGCCATGCTCGATGCGGCACTGAGCAGGAAGTCGGTGGTGATCATCTGGGTGGCGCCGAACGGCAGGAACATCGTCGCGTAGACCAGGGCGGCCTTGTTCTCCTCGCCCGGGATGATGCGTCGCGCGATGCGCCAGACCATCCATGCGCAGAACAGGTAGGCGAGCGCGTAGGGCAGGCGGGCCGCCCACGGGTTGTAGCCGAGCGTGCCCACGCTGGCCGCGATCACCCAGTAGGTCAGCGGCGGCTTGGTCCAGTGGCCGACGTGCTCGTTGCGCATCGGATGGATCCAGTCGCCGCTCTCGAGCATGTTCAGGGCGACATTCGTGTAGCGCCCCTCGTCGGGATCCCACAGCGCACGCGTGCCGAGAAAGGCGAAGGCGAGCAGGAGCACGAGGGCTGCGCTGGCGAGCAGCGACGGAGTTGTGGAAGTGCGCATGGACGATTCTCTGCTCTGGAGTCCGGTACTAGGTGCAGGCAGGCGTCTTGCAGCCCGCGCCTGCGATGGATTTCACGCCGCCGGCATGCTCATCGCGATCGTGATGCGGCCCTCGTGCAGGCGGCTTTCGTCTATGGTCCAGCCCATCTGTGCGGCCAGCCTGGCCGCCAGGGTCACGCCGAGCCGGCTGTCGCCGGATTCGCCATGTTCCCCGCGACCCGCCTTCTCAGCGTCGGGCGGCGAGGTGGTGAGTTCGAGCACGCCGGGCCCGACCTGGACGTGGATTCTAGCCGATGGACCGCTGCGACCGAGTCGCCGCAGGATGCTGCGGATGACCAGCCCGGCCTCGCGCGGGCGAACGTCGATGTGCTTCGCGGCGGCCGCGATGTCGATGGCCATGGCGTGGTCGCGCCTGAGGTCGACGAGGACGTCGGCCAGCCAGCGCTCGGTGTCGACGTTCTCGACCGGACTGATCTTGCCGCGCGCCAGCCCGAGCAGGACCTCGAGCAGGTCGGCCAGATTGAGCACGCCGCGATCGAGGCGCTCGAGGCGGGCGCGCGACTGGTCGCGAAGCTGGCTGTCATCGAGCAGCAGCTCGGCGCTGCCGCGCACCACGGCCAGCGGCGTGCGCAGTTCGTGGCTGGCATCGGCGAAGAAGGCGCGCTCGCGCGCTTCGGTCTGCATGAGCCGTTGCTGGTAGCCGTCGATGGCGGCCGCCAGGCGACCCAGCTCGTCGGCGGCGACCAGTTCGGCGAGACGGGTTTCCTCGGCATGCGCCGGCAGCGCCTCGACCGCCTCGGCGAGGCGCCGCACCGGCGCGATCGTGCGGCCGGCGAACAGCCAGCCCAGCCAGGCGGCCAGCAGGGTGCCGAAGACGACGATCGCCGAGAGGATCAGTTCCAGATCGGTTTCCAGTGGCTCGACATCGTCGAGGTTGATGGCCAGGTACAGGCGGTCGCCGCCGAGATCGAAGACGCCGACGCGCACATCGCGCTCCTCGCCGAGCTCCGGTTCGTGCATGCCCAGTGGCAACGACGCGAATTCCACGGGGACATCGCCGCTGCCATCGGCCTTGCGCAGGTAGCCCTGCAGGGTGTGCGTCTGCGGCAGCGCCAGCGAGTGCGCGGGCAGGCGATCGCGGCGGGCGTCGATGTCGCCGGCGAAGCCGGCCAGCATGCCGTCGACGAGGACGTGCTCGTAGTGTTCGGTGATGAAGGTCGTCGCCCAGGCGAACAACAGGCTGAGCACGGCGCCCAGCGCTCCCAGCGCGAGCGTCACGCGCCAGCGCAGCGATGCGGGCCGCAGCCTCATGACGGATCGAACAGGCGGTAGCCGACACCGTGCACGGTCTGCAGCATCGGCTTGTCGAACGGGCGGTCGATCAGCGCGCGCAATGCGCAGACATGCGTGTGCAGCGCCGCGAAGGTTCCGCCCTCCTCGCCCCAGATAGACTGCAGCAGGGCTTCGCGGCGGATGACGTTGGGCGATTCGCGCATCAGCAATCCCAGGATCCTGCCTTGCGCCACGGTCAGCGGGATCGACTGCCCGCCGCGCTCGGCCAGCATCGATTTCGGCGAGTAGCTCAGTTCGCCGGTGCGCAGCAGCGTATCGCCGAGCGGCGAGCCACGCCGGTGCAGGGCACGGATGCGCACCTCGAGTTCGCGCATGGCGAAGGGCTTGACCATGTAGTCGTCGGCGCCATGTTCGAATCCGCTCAGGCAATCCTCCAGCGTGTCGCGCGCGGTCAGCATCAGCACGGGCACGCCGCTGCCGGCGCTGCGCAGGCGCCGGCAAAGTTCCAGTCCGTCCAGTCGCGGCAGGCCAAGATCGAGCACGATCACGTCGAATCCACCGTTCACCGCGCGGACGAGGCCCTGCTCGCCATCGACGACGTGGTCGACCAGGTAGCCGCGGCGTTCGAGGAAATCCCAGATATTCGCGGCGATGTCGCGCTCGTCCTCGACGATCAGGACCTTCAGTGCGCGCTGTGCCGGATCGATCGTGTTCATCAAGTGCGTTCGCATCCTGTTCCATTCGCGAGTGGCGTGGCGCAGTTTCTGCGCCGGTCGTTGCGCGACCGATGCGCACGGGCGGCCCCGTTGACGCCGGCTTGCTGGCGCAGGCCCGCGCAATTGTATTCCATCGCTACGCACCCGGCCGCCGCGCCGGCGCCAAACCGAGCTTCACGGCGCGTGCGCCGCGCCAGCAGGACCGGCACCGGTGCTGCGCGAACACCCTGCAATGGCCGCGAGCAGGGCGCGGTTGAGCGCGTGGTGCTGAACGCGCCATTCGGCCAGGCGCTCGCCGGGGACGGGCGCCTGGCCGTCGATGGCCGTGAGCCGGCGTTTCCACCAGCTGCGGTAGGCGTGCGTCGACACCTCGCCATTGATGTCGCTGCCGATGATGCCTCCCTGCAGTGCCGCTATAAGCGTCCGCGCATGCTCGAGCCTCATGCACCCCTGGTCCCAGTTCGTGCGCACCAGGTCGCTTGCAAAGACGTCCTTGTCGATGGACAGGTAAGTCGGCCTGGACGAGCGTTCCTGTTCGGCCGCGAATGTGGCGACCAGGGCATCGATACCGGCGAAGCTGCGGAAGCGGCCGGCGAGGCCGAGCGCAGCGGCCCAGCGCACGTCGACGCCGATCGACCAGTAGGTGAGGCGACCGCGCAGCAGGGGCAGCAGCGAGTTTTCCCAGGCATGGGCAAGGCCGATGTCGCTCGAGGTGATGCCGACCACATGCACGTCGCTGACGCATTCCAGCGCCGCGACGCGACGCACCCACGAGCCGCAGTGCACGCCGAAAGGAAAGCGCATGTTGTCCGGATGGTTGTCGAGCACCACGACCTGGAACGGGCCATGCGCGGCGCAGCGTTCGATCAGCGGCCAGCTCAGGTGGTGGAAATCGCCGCTACCGAACAGCACCGTGCCGTGCCGGGCGGGAAGGCGCCTGTCGAGCTCCTCGCGAAGCGCGCCAAGCGTCGTTGCGCTGCAGGCGAAGCGCAGCTTCTCGTGCCAGTCCTGCATCGGCACCCGGATCTGGCCCGGAAATTCGCCGAGCGACTGGTCGAGGTCGAGAATCACCGGGGGCTTCATGGTGTCGCCCCCGGCGACGCGCGCCAGGCACGATCGCGCTCGAAAGATCCGTGCAGGCGCCGCAGCAGGGCGCGCAGCAACGCGCTGCGTGCGTAAACGGCGTGACGCGTGAAGGTGAAGCGCGCGCCCAGTTGGGCCTTGACCTGCGGATCAGTCCAGCCGGCCACGTAGGCGTCGAGGCCGCGTTGCAATGCGTACTCGAGGTTGTGCATCCAGCTCACGGCATACAGATTGTGCCGGCGCGCATCCGGATAGCGCAGGCCGATGTACTTGTCGACAAGGCGGCCGTTCGATTCGAAACAGAGGTTCCAGCCAATCAGGCGGCCCGCGTGGCGATAGGCGAAGACGATTCCGCCGCAAGCGGGGTCGGCGAGCAGGCGCGCGAAGAAAGCCGCTTGCGGATGGTCGAAGTGGATTTCGCTCTGCGCATAGACTTGCTCGAAAAGGCCGTGGAATTCGGTGACCAGTGCTGCGTCGGAGAATAGAGGGCTACCGCAGGGCAGCACTTCGACGTCGAGCTCCTCGCGCGAGCGCAACTTGCGCCGGATGTCCTTGCGGCGTGACGCCGACAGGCGCCCGAGGTATTCCGAAGTGGTGGAAAAGTCGATTGGCACATAAGCCAGCGCCTGTCCCTCGACAAGCACGAAGCCGGCCTCCACGGCCGCCTTGCACAGCGTCTCGGCGTGCGCATTCTCGCGTGCATCCAGCAACGGGGAATCCTGCGGGATGTCCTTGATGATGGTCAGCCTGCGGCGTCGGCCGATCTCGCCCTTGAGCAGGAGCAACTGCGAGGCCGCGTCGATGCCGGCCGCGAACAGCGCGTATTCGGACACCGTCGTGCCGACGAAGCTGGTGCGCCAGCGCAGTGCGCGCGACCACAGGCGGAAGCCGGGCCAGGCGGCAATGCGTTGCTGCAGGTCATCGTCGGCCGTGGTCAGCAGGTCGAAATCGGCCTCGAATACCGGCGTGCCGTCCGCCGCCTCATCGATGGTGAAGCCGTCCGGAGGGCTGGCACGGCAGGCGTCGAAGACGGCGGCCGGCTCCAGCTGGTTGATGAAAGCCTCGCGCAAGATTGCATGGCTAGACTGGGCCGGCGTTTGCATCACGGGCATTCCGCCCGAAGTCGTTCCACCGCGTGAGGACGCCGCCGATGAGCCCGGACCTGCAGAACCAGATTTTCGCGATCATTGCCGATCAGGCCAAGCTCGACGTGGCCACGATTCGCGCCGATTCGACCTTGAAGGACCTCGGTGTCGCCTCGCTCGATGCGATCGAGGTCATCTTCGAGATCGAGGAAAAGTTCGACGTCACCCTTTCCGACAGCGACGCCGACCTGAAATCCGACACGGTCCAGGGCCTGATCGACGCCGTCCGGCGTGCACAGGACGCGAAGGGTTCGCCCGTACCCGCCCACTGAACCAGGAAAAATCCGATGTGCAGAGTCGTCATCACCGGCCATGGCGCGGTCAGCGCGCTTGGCCTGGGCTCCCGCGTGCTCTGGCAGAACCTGCGCGAAGGCCGCGGCGGCATCCGCCCGCTCGATCATGCCGACGCCGGCAGCCTTCGCGTGACCGTGGCCGCGCAGGTTCCGGACTTCGATGCCAATGTCCATTTCAATGACAAGCTGCTGCCGCTGCTCGATCGCTTCACCCAGTTCGCGCTGCTCGCCGCGCGCGAGGCGGTGGCCGAATCGGCCATCGATTTCACCACGGACGGACTCGGCGCGCGCACTGCCGTGGTCGTCGGTTCGGCGGTCGGCGGCGAACTGAGCCGCGATGAACAGAGCCGCCGCCTCTATGCCGACAAGTCGTCACGCATGCATCCGCTGACCATTCCGCGCGTGATGATCAATGCCCCCGCCAGCCACATCAGCATGGAGCATGGACTGACCGGTCCGGCCTTCGCCGTGGCCAGCGCCTGCGCGTCGTCCAACCACGCCATCGCCCAGGCCGTGCTGGCCATTCGCTGCGGCCTCGTCGATGTCGCCGTTGCCGGGGGGACCGAGGCCTGCTTTTCGCTCGGCAACCTGCGCGCCTGGGAGGCCATGCGCGTGCTCGCCGAAGACACCTGCCGGCCGTTCAGCCGCAAGCGGCGCGGCCTGGTCCTCGCCGAGGGCGCGGCCATGTTCGTGCTCGAGTCGCTCGAACATGCACGCCGGCGCGGCGCCACGATCCTGGCCGAGCTGGCCGGCATCGGCATGAGTTCCGACGCCGCCGACATCGTCGCGCCGTCCGATGTCGGCGCCGCCCGCTCGATGCGCCAGGCCCTCGCCGATGCCGGCATGGACGGCGCGCAGATCGACTACGTCAATGCGCATGGCACCGGCACGCAGGCCAACGATGCCACCGAGACACGCGCCATCCGTGCCGTGTTCGGCAGTCACGCCGATCGCCTCGCCGTGTCCTCGACGAAGTCCATGCATGGCCATGCGCTCGGTGCATCCGGCGCGCTGGAGCTGGTGGCGGTGATCGGCGCCCTGCGCGACGGCATCGTGCCGCCGACGGCCAACTACAGCGAAGCCGATCCTGCCTGCGATCTCGATGTCGTGCCCAATGTTGCGCGGGCCATGCCGGTGCATGCCGCCCTGAGCAACTCGTTCGCGTTCGGCGGACTCAACTCGACCCTGCTCGTGCGTCGCGCGCCCTGATCGCCGCTGGCACCTTGCCGGCGCGCCGCGAAGTTCGTGCAGGGCGCGGTCAGCTTGCGTGCATCGCGGCGATCGGGACGCGTCGCTCAAGCGCGCTTGGCCCGGGTCAGCAACTGATCGAGCAGGTCGATGGCGAGATCGATCTCCGCGGAGGAGATGTCGAGCGAAGGCGCGAAGGTGATCACGTTCTTGTACCAGCCGCCGACATCGAGGACGAGGCCGATCGGCTTGCCGTCGTGGCGCAGGTCGCCGGCCAGGCCGATGTCGACCATGCGGTCGAGCAGGGCCTTGTTCGGGCTGAAGCCGTCGTCGGTGCAGATCTCGGCGCGCAGGGCCAGGCCGAGCCCGTCGACGTCGCCGATCTCGACGTGCCGCTTCTGCAGGTCGCGCAGGCCGGCGAGGAAATGCGCGCCCTTGGCCGGCACGGTCGTGGCGTAGTCGAGTTCGTGGCCCATGCGGATCACCTCGAGCCCGAGCGCGGTGCCGAGCGGGTTGGAGTTGAACGTCGAGTGCGTCGAGCCGGGCGGGAATATGGTCGGGTTGATCAGCTCCTCGCGCGCCCACAGGCCGGAAAGGGGATTGAGCCCGTTGGTCAGCGCCTTGCCGAACACGATCACGTCCGGGGTCACGCCGAAGTTCTCGATCGACCACAGCTTGCCGGTGCGCCAGAAGCCCATCTGGATCTCGTCGACGACCATCAGGATGCCGTACTGGTCGAGCACCTTCTTGAGGTCGCGGAAGAAGTTCACCGGCGGGATCACGTAGCCGCCGGTGCCCTGGATCGGTTCCACGTAGAAGGCCGCGTACTCGGCCTGGCCGACCTTCGGGTCCCAGACGCCGTTGTATTCCGTTTCGAACAGGCGCGCGAACTGGTGCACGCAATGATCGGAGTACTCCTCCGGCGTCATCCCTTTCGGGCGGCGGAACGGATACGGGAACGGGATGAACATCGCACGTTCGCCGAAGTGGCCGAAGCGGCGCCGGTAGCGGTAGCTCGAGGTGATCGCCGAAGCGCCGAGGGTGCGCCCGTGGTAACCGCCCTCGAAGGCGAACATCAGGCTCTTGCCGTTGCGTGCGTTGCGCACGAGCTTGAGCGAGTCTTCGACCGCCTGCGCGCCGCCGACATTGAAGTGCACGCGACCCTTGAGGCCGAACTTCTGTTCGGCGTCGACGGCAATGGCGCGTGCCAGCTCGATCTTGGTCGGATGCAGGTACTGGCTGGCGACCTGGGGCAGCAGGTCGACCTGGCGCTTGAGGACGCCATTCAGGCGCGCGTTGCGATAGCCGAAATTGACCGCCGAATACCACATCTGCAGGTCGAGGAAGGGAACTCCCGCACTGTCGTAGAGATAGCTGCCTTCGGCGCCGCGGAAGATCTTCGGCGGATCGACGTAGTGGACGGTATCGCCGAATGAGCAGTACTTCGCCTCGTCGGCGAGCAGCTGTGCATCGGTGGCTTCGAGCACAGTGGGCTTGAGCAGGGCATTCATGGATGGGGAATCCCGAGGTCGAAAAAAGGAGGTAGGCGAACGGGGCGGTCGCCCCGTTCAGGCAACAGCGCGTTCCGGCAGCGAGTCGGCAGCCGTGGTCAAGGCGCCCGACAGCAACAGCGGAAGCAGTGCAGTCGCCTCGTGGAAATTCGCTATCGGCAGATGCGCAATGCCGTTGGCGCGGCAATACCCGATCAGGCGATTCTTGGCGAACACGAAGTCGACGTTTCCGGCCGCGCAGAAATCCGATGCGCCGTCGCCAATCAGCAGGGTCTTGCGCCCGTCGCTGCGGGAGCGTTCGACGCAGGCACATTTGCAGGTGCCGCTGCTGCAACCCGCCGCCTGCCATGGCGAGTCGAGTTGCCAGCGCCGCGAATCCAGCCGGCGCAGGTGATTGGCTGCGACCGCCAGCCCGGAAAGCCCATGGCGGCGGAGGATGACGCTGATCGCGTAGTCGAGCCCGTCGCTGACGATCTGCACCGGCGCAGCGCATCGCCGCGCCTCGGCGATGAAGGCCGGAAAAGCAGGGTCGATGGCAGCCTCATCGAGAAAGCGGCCGATTTCGACGTGGTCCATGTCGAGCAGGGCCACCTGTCCCGACATGCATTCGCGCGAGCCGATCCTGCCTGCGCGCCAGTCCTCCTCGAGCTTTTCCCAGCCGGACATTCCATGCCGGGCGAGCAGCGCATCGATGACGTCAGTCGTCGAGATGGTGCCGTCGAAATCGCAAAAGATGTTCCACGCGTCCAAGGGCCGTCTCTCCGTAGCAGGGTGGCCGCAGTATCGGGACGCATCCTTTCGTTCGGCTTTCCGCAGCCGTGCGGCCCGCACGCAGCCCGCGCCGCGTGCGCGAGACGCGGTGCCGGGGCCTGCACGACCCGGCGAAACAGCATCTGGCGCGGCAAGCCACCGCCTCAGAAAAAACTAACAACGCCTGTTCATACTTCGCGCATTCCGGCTAACCGCAGAGTCCGTGCCAGACCGAATCAGGCCGAAAACAGGATTGTCGCCACGCCGGCATCGCCGCATCGGCGGCGCGCCGCTGTGGCGGGTTTTCGTGCTGCCGGCCGCCCTGCTGGCGGGGTGCGTGAGCACGCCGACGGTGACGCTCGATGCGCCGATACCGCCGCAGTGGCGCAATGCCGGCCTGGTCGAGGCCGCTGGCGATAGCGCCGATGGCAGCTGGTGGAAGGCGTTTGGCGATGAACGCCTCGATGCCGTCGTCGACGCCGCCCTGGCCGGCAATTTCGCGATTGCCGAAGCGGTCGAGCGCGTGCAGGCCGCGCGCCTGCTCGACCAGCATGCCGTCGATCCGTTCCTGCCCAACCTGCGTGCGCATACCGACGATGCAGTCGATCCCGACGCCAGCGCGTCGTTCTTCGTGGCCGGGTTCGATTCGCTCTGGGAGTTCGGATTCTTCGGCCAGCGCTCCTCGGCCCGGCGCGTCGCGCGGGCACGGCTTGATTCGGCGACGGCGGGGGTGCGCGCCGCGCGTGTCTCGCTGGTGGCCGAAGTCGTGCGCAACTGGGTCGAACTGCGTTCGGCACAGGCGCAGGAAGCGGCGTTGCTGCGCGTGCGCGATGCGCAGGCCGAGCGGCTGCGCCTGTTGCGCATCCGGCAATCGGTCGCCCTGGAGTCGGCGCAGGAAATCGCCGATGCCGATGCCGAGCTGGCCGATGCCGAGGCCAGCCTCGCCGAACCGCGCCGCATCGCCAATGCCTCGCTGCAGCGGCTGGCGGTGCTGAGCGGACGCAGCGAGCCCGATCCTGCCTGGCAGCTCGCCGGTACGCAGCCGGCGCTCGCGCAGGTCGCGCTGCGCAGCGTGCCGGCGGACCTGCTGCGTTCGCGACCGGAAATCGCCATCGCCGAAGCCGAGGTCCTGCGCGCCGCCGGCGAGCTCGGCCTGAGCCGGGCGCAGATGTATCCGTTCATCGGCCTGCGATCCGGCATCCAGTGGTCGACCAAGATCACCAGCGACCGGCCATCGCCATCGCGTGCGGTGAGCTCGATCGGACCGGTCATCGACATTCCGCTTTTCGACTGGGGGATGCGCGTCGCCAATGCGCACGCGCACGACCATGACCTGCAGGCCGCGGTGCTGGCCTATCGGCAGAGCGTGCTCGAGGGCGTGGCCGAGGTCGAAGTCGCGCTCGGCGACCTCGAGCAGCTGCGCGCGCGGGTGGAAGCGCTGGCGCAAGCCAGGGCGTCCGCGCAACGCACGCTGGCAATCACCGGCAAACGCGTGCAACTGGGCCTGGACAGTCCACTCGACCTGCACCAGCAAAGCATCGCCACCGAGCAGCGTGCCCTGCGCCTGGTCGAGGCGCGCGCCCGCCACGACCTCGCCTTTGTCGCCCTCAACAAGGCGCTTGGCGGGTCCTGGCCTGCCACCGACGGCGGGCCGCACTGATGGTCGCGCTGGCCCGCAAGACTCTAATCTATGAATGGCGCCGTTTCCTGCCGGCGATCATCGCGGTTGCCTTCGCCGGCCTGCTGCAACTGGTCCAGGCAGCCCTAGTACTCGGTATTTTTTCCAGCGCCAGCGTCTACATCAGCGGCTCGCGCGGCGACCTCTGGGTCGGCTATCCGGGCACGCAAAGCGTCAACCTCGGACGTCCGATCAGCGCCAGCGTGGAATCGCGCCTGCTGGTCGATCCGCAGGTGACCCGGGTCGAGCCGTTTCTCTGGGTCGACGCCGACTGGCGCGGATCGGGCGACACCGGCGGCATCTCGGTGTTCGTCTCCGGCATCGACCCGCGCGCCGAGGGCATGCTCTTTTCGCGCAGTCTCGACGTCGCCCTGCGCAGCCGGCTGCGCGAGCCGGACGCAGTCATCGTCGACCGCGCCGACCTCGACAACCTCGGCGTCCAGGTGGGCGATAGTGCGACCATCAACGGGCACAGCGTGCATGTGGTGGGCGTCAGCGACGGCCTGCGCGCACTCGGCGGAGTCAACGTCGTCGCTTCGCTGGAAACCGCGCGGCACCTCGATCCCACCCTGGCCGGCGGCGACAAGGTGACCTACCTGGTCGCCAGCGTGCGTGATCCGCGACGCGCCGGCGAAGTGGCAGCGCGCCTGCGCGGCGCGCGCGCCTTCGGCAGCTACGACGTATGGACCGCAGCGGAGTTTGCCCACCGCTCGCAGATGTACTGGCTGCTCGATACCGGTGCCGGAGCCGGGGTGCTGTTCCTGGCCGGCATCGTGTTCCTGGCCGGCGCCGTGGTGACCAGCCAGACCCTGATGGCTGCCGTGCTCGGATCGGTGCGTGAGTACGCGACGCTCAATGCGCTCGGTGTCGGCGTCGGCGCCCTGCGCCGCGTGGTCATGGAACAGGCGTTCTGGGTCGGTGCGCTCGGCGTGGTCGGCAGCAGCGTGATCGCTGCACTCCTGCTGGCCCTGGCGCGTCAGTACAATGTGCCGGTCGAGCTTGACTCCGGCGTCACTTCGGTCTGCCTTGCCCTGGTCATGGGCCTGGCCGTGGTCTCGGGCCTGGCCGCGATGCGCAGCGTGCGCCGCGCCGACCCCGGCAGCCTGCTGAGGTAGCCGATGAACAGCGAGCCGCGCATCGAGTTCCACGCCGTCGCCCTGCATGCCAGGCAGATCGGCAAGACCTATTTTTCCGGCCGGCTGCAGAGCATCGCCCTGCACGATCTCAGCCTCGAAATCCATGAGGCGGAACTGACCCTGATTTCGGGTCCTTCCGGGTGCGGCAAGAGCACCTTGCTGGCCATCCTCAGCGGCCTGCAGCAGCCCGACCGCGGCAGCGTCGTCGCGCTCGGCAAGGACCTTGGCCGGCTCGACGTGCGCGCACTGGAAAACTTCCGCCTGCGCCACACCGGTTTCGTCTTCCAGGGCTTCAACCTTTTTCCCGCGCTGAGCGCCTCCGAGCAGGTCGAGCTGCCGCTGCGCTACATGGGATTCAATGCGGCCGCCGCCCGCCAGCGCGCGAGGCAGTCGCTCGAGGAAGTCGGGCTCGGCCAGCGCATGCACCTGCGCCCGGCCGAGCTCTCCGGTGGCGAGAAGCAGCGCGTCGCAATCGCTCGCGCCCTGGCCAAGCGCCCGCGCCTGCTGTTCGCCGACGAGCCGACCAGCGCGCTCGACGCGGCCAACGGCCAGGTCGTGATCGACATCCTGCACCGCATTGCCCACAGCCACGGCACCGCCGTCGTATGCGTCAGCCACGACCCGCGCGTGGTCAGGCACGCCGACCGCGTGTTGACCATGGAGGACGGTCGCATCCTCGGCGACCGCCGGATCGACGCTGCCAGACCCAGCCAACGGAATTCCCTCGCATGAATGCACGAGTCCGCCTGCTCCTGTTCGCCGCAGCCGGCATGGGTTCGCTGCTGGCCGCCTGCGCGCCGGACCATCCATCCGGCGTTGCGCCAAACGCGGAGCCCGCGCCGGAATGGACGGCTGTCGCGCTCGGCCAGATCGACATCGAAGGCGGCCTGCTGCGCCTGTCCATGCCGAGGGAAGGCGTGGTCGAGTCCATCGATGTCGGCGAAGGCGAGCATGTCGCCGAGGGCCAGCTGATGGCCGCGCTCGACCGCGAGCCGGCCAGGCTGGCGGTCGCCGCCGCACAGGCGGCCGCTGACCAGGCGACCGCGCGCACGCGCGCGCAGGAAGTGCGGATCACCGACCTGGCCAGGCACGCGAAACGGCTGGCGGCCGCCGCTGCGGCTGGTGCCGGCGGGCAGCAGAGCGCCGATGATGCGCTGGCGGCGGTCGACGAAGCACGTGGCGAGCTGGCCGCGCTGAAGGCGGATGAAGTCGCGGCGAAGCAGAAGCTCGACAGCGCGCGCCATGAGCTCGACCAGCAGAGCCTGCATGCACCACTTGCCGGCGAAGTGATCCGGCGCACGATCCAGCGCGGCAGCGTGGTCGGCGCACAATCGGCACCGGCATTCACCGTGTTGCCGGACCAGCCGCGCATTGTACGTGCCGAGGTCAACAGCGCATTCGTCGGCGACGTCAAGGTCGGCATGGCAGCCGAGGTGGTCGAAGACGGAAGCGGCAGGAAATACACCGCGCGCGTCGTGCGCATGGGCCGTGTTTTCGGCGCCAGCGAGCTCGAGGAAGATCCGCAATTGCGCAACAACGCGCGCAGTATCGAATGCGTGCTGGCGCTGGATGCTTCCGCGCCCGCCGACCTGCTGATCGGCCAGCGCGTGCAGGTGCGCTTCGCGGCATCGGCCGTGCCCGACGGCGGAGGCCACCCCTGATGCGCGTGCTCGTTGTCGAGGATGACCGCTCGATCGCCGCCGCCGTTTGCGCGTCGCTGCGCGAGCACGGCCACGCCGTCGACCATCTCGGCGATGGTGCGCAGGCCGACGCGGCGGCGCGCGACAGCGTCTACGACCTGGTCGTGCTCGACCTCGGCCTGCCTGGCATGGACGGCAGCGAGGTGCTAGCACGAATGCGCGGCGACGGCAGCCGGGTTCCGGTGCTAGCCGTCACCGCCCGCGAGGGCCTGCAGGAACGCATTCGCGTGCTCGATCTCGGCGCCGACGACTACCTGGTAAAACCGTTCGCCCTGGGCGAATTGGAAGCGCGGGTTCGCGCCCTGCTGCGCCGCGCGGCCAGCCAGGGCGTGCCCGAGTTGCGCGTCGGGCGGCTGCGCCTGGACCTGCCCGGTCGGCGCGCGCATGTCGGCGATGAAGAACTCGAGCTGACCGCGCGCGACTTCGGACTGCTCGAGGCGCTGGTGCTGCGCAGTCCGCGCGTGATCAGTCGCGCCCAGCTGGTCGAAGCCCTGTGCAGCTGGGACGAGGACCTGACCGACAACGGCCTCGACATCGCGATACACCGGCTGCGCAAGAAGCTGCACGGTTCGGGCACGAGCGTGCGCACCATGCGCGGCATCGGCTACCTGTTCGAAGAGGATGGGCCGCGTCGGGCGGGCCAGTGAACGCCGTCATCCGCCAGCCGGTCGCGTCTGCTTCCGCCGCGGGCAAGCCTGTGCGCCCCGCCAGGCGGCGCCGCTGGCTGGCCGCGCGCGGGCGACCGAGCCTGCACCGGCGCCTGCTCAAGTTCCTGCTGGCGCCGCTCCTGCTCGCGCTCATCGTCGATGCGCTGCTGATCTACCTGGCCGCGCTGGCCTACTCCAACCACGTGCACGATCGCGACCTGGTCGAGGAGGCGAATGCGTTGGCCGGGATCATGGCTTCCGAGGACTCGCCGGGCCCGCTGTCCCACCAGGCACGCCTGCTGCTCGAATACGACAGCGAGCAGCGTGATTTCTTCCGCGTGGCCAGCTCCAGTGCCGGCGTGCTCGCCGAGAACGGCCGGCTGGATCCGCTGCCCCCGCGCGTGCAGCCTGGCCAGGCTGCGGTCCTGTCCGACGCCGTCATCGGCCATCTCGCGGTGCGCGTGGCCACGGTGGCCGTGCCGTCGCGGCGCGGCGATGGCGAGATACTCTGGGTCAGCATGGCCGAGACGCTGCACGACCGGCATCGCAAGGCCCGCGAAATCCTCGTCATCGCCACGCCCATGCTCGGCCTGCTGATCGTCGTCGTGCTGGGGCTGGTCTGGCTCGGGGTCGGCCATGGCCTGCGCCTGATCGAGCGCCTGACCGCCCGCCTTGCCGCGCAACCGGATGGCATCGTTTGCATCAGCGATGCCGACGTGCCGCACGAGCTGCTGCCGCTGACGCGCACGATCGATGAGCTGTTCGCGCGCCTGCAACGCGTGCTTGCCGTGCAGGAGCGCTTCATCGCCGACGCCGCGCACCAGTTGCGCACGCCGCTGGCCGGACTCAGCCTGCACGTGCAGCGCGCGCTGGCCAATCCGCGCGGCGCCGCCCTCGAGGACGCATTGCGCCATATCGACGAGCTGAGCCGGCGCGCGGCGCGCACCTCCGGCCAGCTGCTCGCGCTCAGCCGCGCGGACAGTCGCGACCTGCAGTCCGGCGCAGCAGGCTGTTTCGATCTCACTGCCACGGTGGCCGACGTGATCACCCAGCGCGTCGACGAGGCCATCTCCGCGGACATCGACCTCGGCTACGAGGGCATCACGACGGCGCTGATGATCGACGGCGATGCCGGCCTGCTGCAGGACCTGCTCGACAATTTGATCGACAACGCGCTGCGCTACGCCGGCGCAGGCAGCTCGATCACGGTGTCCCTGCGCACGGCCACGCGTGGCGCGGTGCTGGTCGTGGAAGACGACGGCCCGGGCATCGCCGACGCCTACCTGCCGAGGCTTGGCGAACGCTTCTTTCGCGTGCCCGGACAGGCGCTGCCGGGAACCGGCCTGGGCCTCGCCATCGTCCGGCAGATCGCCGGGCATTTTTCCGGCGAATTGCATTTCCTGCACGGTCGCAACCATCGCGGGCTGCGCGTGGAGATCATCCTGCCGCGGCCGAAAGGTAGCTGAAACCCGGCCTGCCGACACTGGCATACCGGTCGGCGACTTCGTGGCCGTCCGCCCAAACCAGCCCCGACGGTGCCGTGTGATCCGGAAAAGCGATTTCCTCTTTGAAGGCGGACGCAGCGGCGTCCTCCTGATCCATGGCCTGACCGGCACGCCCAACGAGATGCGCGTGCTCGGCAAGGGCCTCAACAATGCCGGCCTGACCGTTCTCGGCATGCAGCTCGCCGGCCATTGCGGCGACGTCGACGACCTGCTGGCCAGCGATGCCGAGGACTGGTACGCCAGCGTCGAGGCCGCCGCGGAAGCGCTGCGCCGCAGGGTCGACAATTTCTTCGTGGCGGGACTCTCGATGGGCGCCCTGCTCGCCCTGCGCCTGGCCGCAGAGCAGCCGGACCGCGTGCATGGCGTCGGCGTCTTCGGCGCCACCTTCCGCTATGACGGCTGGAGCATCCCGCCGATCGCCCGGCTGGCCTTCCTGCTGCCGCTGGTCACGCGGCTCGGCATCGGCCGCCAGCGCCAGTTCATCGAACGACCTCCGTACGGACTGCGCGACGAGCGCATCCGCGCGCATGTCAGCGAAGCGATGTTCGCCAGCGACAGCAGCATCGCCGGTTTGCCGGGCAATCCGTGGCCGTCGCTGGCCGAGTTGTTCCGCCTGTCCGCAAAGGTGCGCGCGCTGCTGCCCGCGGTCACCTCGCCGTGCCTGGTCGCGCACGCCGTCAACGACGACATCGCCAGCCTGCGCAACGCCCGCCTGGTCGAGGAGCGCGTCAGTGGCGCGGTGGAGCTGCTGCTGCTCGCCGACAGCTACCACATGATCACGATCGACCGCGAGCGGCGCACGCTGATCACCCAGGCGGCCAGCTTCTTCCAGCGCATGGCCGCATCGCGCGACACGCTGCGACGGGCCGCCTGAATGATGACGCCGCTGGTCATGGCGCTGTGGATAGGCAATGTCGTTCTCGACAGCGGTGGCCAGCTCGCCTTCAAGGCCGCCGCCATCGAGCCACCGTGCGGCGCCGGCCATTGGTGGTTCATGGCCAGGCGCCCGTGGATCTGGCTCGGCATCGGCTGCTATGTCGCCGAGTTCATGGCCTGGCTGGCGTTCCTTTCGCTGGTGCCGCTGTCCGATGGCGTCATGCTCGGCTCGATCAACATCGTCGCCATCATGCTCGCCGGGCGCTGGCTGTTCGCCGAGCGGCTGGACCGCCTGCGCGTCGCCGGCATGCTGCTGGTGTGCATCGGCGTCGGCGTGGTCGGAGCCGGCGGGTGATGAAGCGTCCCGTCGCACTGGGCTTCCTGCTGCTGATGGCTTTCGACACGCTCGCCCAGATCAGTTTCAAGCTGGCCGGTGAGCACGCCCTGCCAGTCGAAGCGAACCTCGCCTGGCTGCTGCGGGTGTTCGGCCAGGTCTGGATCTACGGCGCGTTGCTCGGCTATGTCGGCGCTTTCGTCTGCTGGATGAGCCTGCTGCGCCGCGCGCCAATCGGCCCGGCATTCGCCGCATCGCACCTCGAGGTGGTCAGCGTGATGCTGCTTTCGCACTGGCTGTTCGGCGAATCGCTGACGCTGGCGCGACTGACCGGCGCCGCGGCGATCCTCGCCGGCATCGTCTTCCTTGCGTTGGCAGAGAGCCGCGCCAGGCCGGCCCTTGCACCGGTCCTGGCGAATGCGGAACACCCCGCGCACCCCGCGTTGCGCGCCCGACCCCTGGAATGAGCCTGCGCGCCGAAGTGCCCCCGACTGCGGGGCTGCCCCTGCAGTTCGACGACCTGTTTGGCGGCGTCGCCGACCTCGAAGACACCATGGCCGCGCTGCTGCGCGTACCGCGCCCGCAGCTGGCATGTTCTGGCACGGTCTGCCTGCTGATTGCCCTGTTGACGCTGAAGCGGCGCTCGCCGCGGCGCAATCGCGTGATCGTTCCGGCCTACACCTGTCCGCTGGTTGCGCTGGCGATACACCATGCCGGACTGCGCACGGTTCCCTGCGACCTGCGCAGCAACCATTTCGATTTCGACCCGGACCGGCTGGCCGGACTTTGCGACGAGCGGACCCTGGCCGTCGTGCCGACCCATCTGGGCGGACGCCTGGCGGACGTCGAGATGGCGGTCGCGGCAGCGCGCCAATGCGGCGCCCATGTCATCGAGGATGCCGCGCAGTCGCTCGGCGCCCGCCAGCAAGGCGCCAGCGTCGGACTCCGTGGCGATGCCGGATTCTTCAGCCTGGCCGCCGGCAAGGGCCTGACCACCTTCGAAGGCGGCCTGCTCGTCGCGCGCGATGCGCAATTGCGCGAGGAGCTCGCCTGGACCGGCGAGCGCCTCGCGGTGCGCCGCGCCGGCTGGGAATTGCGCCGCTCGATCGAACTGCTCGGCTACTGGCTCTTCTACCGGCCACGCCTGCTCGGACTCGTGCATGGCCTGCCGCGCCGACGCGCGCTGGCCCGGGGTGATCCGCTCGCCGCGGTCGGCGACCGCTTCGCAGCGGCGATTCCGCAACATCGCATGGGGCGCTGGCGCGCCGCGGTTGCCGCCCGCGCCAGCGCGCGCCTTCCGGCGTTCCTCAGCCTCGCAACGGCGCAGGCCCGCCGGCGCATCGCTCGGCTGCGCGCGATCGATGGCCTCCGCGTCCTCGACGACCCCGCAGAGTCAGGTTCCGGGGTCTGGCCGCTGATCATGCTGCTGCAACCGCGGCCGGCGCAACGCGACAGCGTGATGCGGCAACTGTGGGCGTCGCCGCTCGGTGTCAGCCGCATGTTCATCCATGCGCTGCCCGACTACCCGCAACTGGCCGGCCTGCTCGAGGCCAGCGAGGTGCCGCGAGCGCGCGAGTTCGCCGGGCGAATGCTGACCCTCAGCAATAGCCCGTGGCTCGACGATGCAGGCTTCGAGCAGGTTGTCGGGGTCCTGCAGGCCGCCCCGGCATCGGCGCCATGAGTCCGCTCCTCTCCACCCGCTAACAAATTGCTCAGGATCTGCTGAGGAATCCCGATGTCGAGAGGGCCCAAGCTTGCCGAACCGTTCAGTCCGGTTGATCCGAAACTCCAACCTCCCCCCGCCAGGCCGATATCGATGCCGCAAGTGGAATGTGAGCCGGCGCCGGTCCAGGCACGCGGGTTGTCGCCCGCGCCGGTCCAGCTCCCGCCCGAACCGATTGGACACAGCGCGTTGGCCACGGCTGCGAGGCCATGGCTGAGCATCCTCGTGCCGGTCTACAACGTCGCCGAATTCCTCGCTGACTGCCTGCAGTCGATCTTGCGGCAACTCGAGCCGGGCATCGAAGTCGTCGTGCTCGACGACGCCTCCACCGATGCAAGCCCGGCCATCATCGCGTCCTTCCAGGCGCGGTTCGGGCCGGCGCTTCGGCTGATCCGGCACCCGCGCAATCGTGGCCTTGCCGCGGCACGCAACAGTCTGCTCGAGGGTGCCGCGGGCGACTATTTCTGGTTCATCGACGCAGACGACCTGATATCCGCCGGTGCCATCGCTTCGCTGCGCAAGGCGCTCGAAGCGGTTGCACCGGACCTGCTGACCTGCGACTTCCGCGTCCACCGCGAACACTTCCGCTTCAAGCACCGGCTGCGCGGGGAAACCCACCGGCGCACCTTCGGCGGAACCCCGCGACGACTGGGCACGGATTTCTCGGACCTCGTCAGCGGCATCCTGATCAACGGACAACTGCATGCGTGGTCGAAGATCGCCCGGCGCAGCGTGTGGCAGCAGGTGCGCTTTCCGGAAGGGCGCTACTTCGAGGACATCGCAGTCCTGCCGATGCTGCTGGATGCCACCCGCAGCCACTTCCACGTACCCGAGCCCTGGGTCGTCTACCGCCAGCGTTCCGGCAGCATCCTTGCCAGCATGAGCGCGGAAAAGATCCGCCATCAGTTGCATGCCTTGCACGAACTGGGCGCGGCACTGGATCCGTCGCGCCGGGCGCTCGACGGCGAGGCGGGTTTTGCCGTGCAGTATTTCATCCTGAAGAGCCTTGCCTCGCTGGCGCGCCGGCTGGCGGCCGGGCATTCCGCCGAAAGCGCGGAGCTGGACCGACTCCTGCGCGAAAGCCTGCAGTCCCTCCTGCCGCTTGGACCGGGCCCGGTCCTGCGCGACTATTGCCGGCGCGGCTGGTTCCTGCGCGCAGGGCGCGCCCATGCATCATTGCGCCGGATGCGCACGCCCGCGCTGCTCTCGCCATGAGCGGCCCGGTCGTGGTCAACGGCGTACAGGCCGTCGTCGAGGACTTCGCCCCGCGCAGCGAACCGGTGCGCGTCCTGCATTTCGTCACCGGCGGGTTTTCCGGTGGCGCCACCCAGGTCGCCATCGCCTTGACCCGGGCCGCGCTGGCCGATGGCGAGCGTGTGCAGCCGCTGCTGGTCCTGCGCCGCAAGTGGGGAACCGATCCGGCGCGCATCGAGCGCCTGCGCGAAGAAGGCATTCCCGTCATCACCGTGCCGCGCTGGCCGCGCCTGGCGACGATCCTGCGCCTTGCCGCGATCTGCCGGTCGTTTCGCGCCGACGTGCTGGTCGCCCACGGCTACAGCGAGCATCTGTGGGGGCGCTACGCCGGCCTGCTTGCCGGCGTGCGCAGCCTCGTCCAGGTCGAACACAACACGCGCGAACGCTACACGCCGTGGCGGCGGGCGCAGACGCGCTGGCTGGCCCGGCGCACCGCGCGCATCGTCGGTTGCTCGGAAGGCGTTCGCGACGCGCTGCTGCAGATGGACCTGCCTGCCGAGAGGATCGTCGCGATTCCGAATGGCATCCGCCTCGAGCCGTTCGCCGCAGCTGGCGAGCGGCCGTTCGCGCGGCGCATTCCCGGCATCGTCATGGTCGCGCGCTTTTCGCGGCAGAAGGATCACGCCACCCTGCTGCGCGCCGTCGCCCTGTTGCGCCAGCGCGGCCTGACCCCGCCCGTGATGCTGGCCGGCGGCGGCAAGCCGGCCCACCGACGCGCCATGGAAGTGCTGGTCGCCGAGCTCGGCCTGTCCGGTCAGGTGCATTTCCTCGGCGTCTGCAAGGACGTGCCGGCCTTGCTGATGGAGCACCAGATCGCCGTGCTAAGCACCCACCACGAAGGCATGCCGTTGGCCCTGCTCGAGGGCATGGCCGCGGGCTGTGCGGTAGTCGGCAGCGATGTCGAAGGCGTGCGCGAGATCATCCGGGAGGGCGTCGACGGAATGCTGGTTGCCCGTGCCGATCCACAGCAGCTTTCGATTGCGCTCGAAACGTTGCTGGGCCAGCCGGCCTACGCAGGCGCCCTGGCCGCGAATGCCCGGGCATCCGCCCTCGAACACTTCGGGCTGGACCTGATGAACCGGCGTTACGCGGACCTGTTCC
>DAIMYT010000011.1:0-2719 GCA_036734345.1 Dokdonella sp.
GCTATGCGCTCCAGGACTTGCGGGCCGATGTCGAGATCTTCGGTAAAGCGGTGGCAGACCGTGGTCGTGCACCCGGCCAGCAGCAGTTCGAGCAGGAGCGGCCTGCCGACGTGGTTGGAAACGCCGACGACCACGGCGTGGCGGCCGCGGACGGGCAGATCGGTGTTTGCCAGCAGGGTCATGACGCCCTTCGACGTGCACGGCCGCAGCCCGCGCTGGCGCAGGACCAGCCGGCCGACATTCTCGGCCTGGAAGCCGTCGACGTCCTTGCGCGGATCGATGCGGTTGATCAGCGAACTGGCGTCGACATGCGCGGGCAACGGCAACTGCACGAGGATGCCGTGCACCGTGGGATCGGCGTTGAGCCGGTCGATCAGGGCGACGAGGTCGGCCTCCGGCGTGTCGGCCGGCAGGTCGAAGGCCATCGAGGAGAAGCCGACGCGCACGCAGGCGCGGCGCTTGTTGCGCACGTAGACGGCGGACGCCGGCTCGTTGCCGACCAGGATCACGGCGAGGCCGGGCTGGCTCTTGCCGGCCGCGATGCGTTCGCTTACCCGCGCGGAAAGGCGATCGAGCAGTTCGTCGGCAATGCGTTTGCCGTCCAGCAGGCGTGCGCTCATCGATACTCCAGGGAATGCCGGCGCATTATCCATGCCCGGACGAAGCGGCTCAAACGCGGTGGTAGGATCAACCTGCTCTTGCGCGGAGAACTGCAATGACCGACATCACCACCGAACTCGAAGCCGCCGCCTTCCGCCGGCTGCTCGATCACCTGCGCGACCGCTCCGATGTGCAGAACATCGAACTGATGACGCTGGCCGGCTTCTGCCGCAACTGCCTTGCCGACTGGTATCGGGAAGCCGGCGAAAAGCACGGCGTCTCGATCGGCAAGGAGCAGGCGCGCGAGCGCATTTATGGCGAGCCCTTCGCCGACTGGAAGGCCCGGCACCAGCGTGAAGCCAGCGCCGAACAGCTCGAAGCGTTCGCCGCCGCCCAGAAAAAGCATCCGCCGCGCGCCTGATACCGCCAGCCTGTTTTTATCCGGCACCCGCGGCCGCCGCGCCGGCGCGCATCGATGCA
Source organism: Dokdonella sp. (assembly GCA_036734345.1). GTDB lineage: Bacteria > Pseudomonadota > Gammaproteobacteria > Xanthomonadales > Rhodanobacteraceae > Dokdonella. The sequence continues at coordinate 1,081 of DAIMYT010000011.1, forward strand.
CGCACGCTGATCCAGGCGCCGGCCACGAGCAGCAACGCCGCCACGGCCTGGCTCCAGTGCGCCTCGACACGACCGCTGCACAGCAGCAGCAGGGTCGACAACAACGGCGCCGCGTAGGACAGCGTGGCAAGCACGGCGATGTCGCCGTGCTTGGTGCCGCTGTCCCACAGGCGGAACGCCATGCCGACCGGGCCAAGGCCCATCAGCAGCAGGACCAGCCACTGGCCCGGACTTGGCGCGACGGTCGTCTCGAGGACCCCATGGGTCAGGCCGGCGAGTACGGCGACCGCCAGGCAAGCGCCGCCGATCGCCGAACTGGGCACCGCGTGGAAGCGCCGGTTGAGCACCGAGTAGGTCGACCAGGTCAAGGCTGCGCCGAGTGCCGCCAGGTATCCCGGCAGGTCCGCCGCATTCGCGCTCAGGCCATGGCCCCGGCTGAGCATGAAGACGACGCCGAGCAGGCCAAGCAGGGTGCCGCCAATCTGCGCAGGCAGCAGGCGCACGCCGGGAAGGAAGGAAGCAAACACGACGATCAGCAACGGCCACAGGTAGTTGACCAGGTTGACTTCGATTGCCGGTGCGTGGCGGAAGGCGATGAAGTACAGGGCGTGATAGCCGAACAGGGCCACAACGGCGAGCGCGAACGCCGGCCAGGGCTGGCGCAATCCGGCCAGGCGGCTGCCTGCGTGGCTGGGCAGGAGCAGCATGCAGGTGCCGCCAATGGCGAAGCTCAGGGCAAGGATCTCGAATGGCGGCAGCGCGGCGGTGAACACCGTCATCAGGGCCAGCGACGACCAGAGCAGGATGGCCAGCATGCCGCCCAGCGTCGCGGACCGCTTGCGGGCCGGCTCATGCATCGCGGCAATCCGTCGCGACTCCCTACCAGGCGGGCGCCGGCGTGCGCGAGTTTGCGCAGCGCTGCCGCGCATCGTGGCGTGATGCCCAGGCCCGTGGACCGGTCCGGCTGGGGACTTCGCGGCCAGATCTGCGAAAATGCCGGATTGCTCCGCTCAATCGCGAACGCCCATGCCCTATACACCGATCGTCGCCACCCTCGGCTACGTGCTTTCCGAAGACCGCTCCCGGGTCCTGTTGATCCACCGCAATGCGCGTGCCGACGACCAGCACCTCGGCAAGTACAACGGACTCGGCGGCAAGATGGACCCGGGCGAGGACGTGGTGGCCTGCATGCGCCGCGAAATTCACGAAGAAGCCGCCATCGAATGTACCCACCTGAGTCTGCGCGGCACGATCAGCTGGCCGGGATTCGGCAAGCAGGGAGAGGACTGGCTGGGTTTCGTCTTCCTCATCGAACGCTACACCGGCACGCCGCTCGAGAGCAATCCGGAAGGAACCCTCGAATGGATCGAGGTCGGGCGGATCCTCGAATTGCCGCTGTGGGACGGAGACCGCCATTTCCTGCCGCTGGTCTTCGATTCCGATCCGCGCGCGTTCCACGGCGTCATGCCTTACCGGGACGGCCGCATGCTGTCGTGGCACTACGCGCGGATCTGATTCCGTCGCGTCCGGCGCCCGCCCGGGTCACTGGCGAGGCGGGCAGCGGCGGCGCCCGCCCCGCCCCCGTTGGGCCCGGCCCCCCCCCCCCGGGGCGGCGCTCGTGCCGCCGGCGGCCCCCCCC
>DAIMYT010000011.1:2729-6240 GCA_036734345.1 Dokdonella sp.
GCCCGGGTCACTGGCGAGGCGGGTCCGGCTCGGACTCGACCGGTCCGGTTTGCGCAGGTTCCTTCGCATCGGGCTGCGCGTTCGTGCTGCCGGCTGCCTTCGCCTGCATGGCTGTCTGCTTCCGCTGATCCGTTGCAGCGGTGTCGGCGTTTTCCGGCGACGATGCGGCGCGCTTTTCCTTGCCCGCATCGGCCGCTTCGGCCGCCGATGCGTCCGTTTGCGAAACCTGCCCGGGCGACTGCGAAGCCGCTTCCTGCGGTGCGGGCCGGGTGGCATCCGGCGCGGGCGTCTCGACGTCCTTGGCGTCCTCCTTGCCGATCAGGACGATCACCGGCTTTTCCCAACTGCCGGTCACCCGATAGCGCGAGCGCGCCGCCTTGTTGAGCTTCTTGCCGATCAGCGTCTGCACGACGATGCCGGCGGCGGCACCGACCGGACCGCCGGCAAGCGCACCGACCACCGGCAGGGCGACGCCGGCGCGCGGCACAACGACCATTTCCTGGTCGTAATCCCTGGCCCGCAATCCGGTGCGTCCGCTGATCGAGATGTCGGCTGCCGGGCTGCTGATGACGAGATCACTGGTGGTCGCGTTGCCGTCATCGAGGGCGAAGCTGCCCTTGATCGAATTGAAGCTCATGCCCGACTTGAACAGGTCGCTGAAGTCCAGTGACAGCCGACGCGGAATCTCGCGCAGGGAGAGCAGCCCGAACAGGCGGCCACTGGCCCCCGGGTCGACATCGAGGATGCGTCCGTTCTCGACGCCGATCTCCAGCGTGCCCTTGGTATTGGCCAGGGCGAATGCGGTGGGCGCGCCCGGCCAGGTCGCATCGATGCGGGCAAAGGTCTGGCCGCCCTCGATGATCCCTGCATAGCCGAAGGCATCGAGCATGCTGCCCAGGCTTTTTGCAGTCATGTCGATGACGAGGTGGGAATGGTTCTCGCCGGCGCTGCCGTTCCAGTCGCCGCTGGCGCGCATGTCGACATTCGCCGATTTCGATTCGAGCAGATCGATGCGCATGCCGTTGTCGGTCGGGTAGCTTTCCAGGCGCATGTCACCGAACTTCGACGTTCCGAACTGCAGATCGCCAATCCACAGGTGCAGCGGTGGCAGCGACGCCGGCGCAATGCCCGACAGGGGCGTCGGCACGCTCTCCTCGCCGGGCGGCAGATCCGGCCAGCGCACGCGCTGCATCTGCGCGGTGATGCCGCGCCGCTGCAGTTCGACGCTCGGCACGCTCAGTTCGCCTTGCAGCGACTCGCCCTGCACCCGAATCGTGGTCGTCTCCGGCGCCGGCAGCAGGTCCACGTGCAGCGCCGGGAAACTGCGCCCGGCCAGTTGCAGGTCATCGACGTCCAGCGCCATGCCCTCGAGCAGACCGCCGCCGGTGCCGCCCGCGCTGAACAATCTGATCCAGCCCCCGGCGTCGACGATACCCGCATGGCCGCCAATGTGGATGCCGCTGGCGGGCACTGCCCCGCTCGAGGCAGCCGGACCGAAATCCAGACGCGCCGACAGCGCGTTGGTTGGCCCGGGCAAGGTTCCGCGAACCTGGAGGATCTGCCCGAGACTGGCCGTGAAGGGCTGGCCGATCGGCGGCATCTGCAGGCTCAGGTCGAACGCGCGAGCAACGTCGGCGGCCTTGTCGAGCGGCGCCGGCAAGTTGAACGCGATGCCCTGCAGGTCGCTTTGCAGTCGCAGCGTCTTGCGTCCGGCAGCCGCGCCGTCGTCCGATCCGATGGCCAGACCGATCCGCCAGTTCGCCTCGCCCGGAAAGCTCGCCATGGCCGGCGCCAGGTCGGTGGCGCGCGCAAAAACGACGGCGGCCGGAAGTACCCCTTCCAGCGTGGCCTCGAATGCGTTGAGCGGATCCTTCGCGGAACTGCCGATGGCGATGCCGAGGGTGACCGGGTGGTCTTCATAGCGGGTCGCGAGCGCATCGGCGGAGACGCCGGTCCGGCTGAAGCGCACCTGCCCCCTGGCCTTGCTGAAATGCAGGTCCCAGTTCGATTCGTCGAGATCGGCGTTGACCAGGTCGACGCGCCCGTCGAGCGTCGCCTTTTCGCTTTCCTTGAGCGGCACGTTGATCTTCACGTGCGCGCTGCCGCGGCCGCCGATGCCGAGGCCGCCGAGATAGGCCGCGTGGCTTTCGCCCACCGGCGTCGCACGCAGGAAATCCAGCAGGTCCGCACCAGCGGCCTGGCCGTCGGCGGCAAGCACCAGCATCGGTTCGTGGAAATCGGCAATCGTCGCATCGGCGCTGTCGATCGAAACCCCGCGCGTCTTTCCGGAGCTGGCCGTGGCCTGCATGCCGTTGTTGATGAAGCGGGCGACCACGTCGAGTTTCTCGCCATCCGGCCAATCTGGCAGATAGGCCAGTTGCAGGTCCTTCAGATCGGCCCGCGCCTCGAAACGACCGGCATTGTCATCGAAGGGCCAGCTGTCGAGGTCGCCCCGGATCAGCGCGCGCCCGCTGGCGATGGTGCCGGACACCAGGGCGCGGTCCAGCCAGCCGACCGCGGCCGGCGGCATCGTGTTGACCGGCCAGAACAGTTTCGACGCCCCGACGTCGGCGTGCGCGACCAGTGCCGAGACATCGAGCAGCGGTCGCGAACCATCGCCCTGGAGCTCGACGCCGCCGCGCAGCTCGACGGCATAGTCGGATGCGTCGATCTTCAACTGCGCGGTTTGCAGGCGCCAGTCGTCTCCGTCGCGCCAGGCGAGGATGTCGCCACCAAATGCCGTCCAGTCGAACGGCTTGCGGAACACCTTTGGATAATCGATCCGGGTCGCCTGGGCCGGCACGGCGAGCAGGATCGCTCCGGCATCGCCGGTCAGTCGCGCGGAAAGGGGATCGATACCGGGAATCGCCCCGACGCTGCGGCAGGCGAAGCCGTCGACGAGTGCATCGACATCGAAATCTTCGGCGGAATTCCAGCGCATGTCGACGGCCGCCAGGCTGCCGCGAGGATTGCCGAGGTACAACCAATGGCGCAGTCCTTCGGGAACGGACGCGGAGAGCATCGCGAGGCTGCCGCTCGTGCCGAGATCCAGCGCATTGGCAGCCACGTGGAAGCGGGCCGACTCGCCATCCATGCGTTCGACGACCAGCCGTCCCGGCCTGGCGGCAATTCCCTGCCGCGTCGACGCAGCGTCGGCCAGGTCGAATTTCCAGCCCTGGCCGTTGCGATGCCAGCGCGCGGACAGGCCAAGCCGGTCGAAGCCACTGCGCGGCAACACCGACAGGCCCGGTTCGACGCTGACTTCCGACGTGGCTTCGAGCACGGTCGGACCGAGATCGAGCTTGAGCCAGAGGTCGTCGATCCTGCCCTGTTGCCAGTTGCTCCAGAGCTCGATGTCGCCGCTGCTGGCCACGACCCTGATGCCGCCGATGGCGTGGCCCGCGGCGAGCTCGGCCAGGTCGAGCTTGCTGCCACTGACATGGAGCTGGCCGGCGCGGTTGCCGGTGTCGATGTCGGCAACCAGCCAGAGCGGCGATGCGCCCGCGTTTTC
>DAIMYT010000011.1:6340-15512 GCA_036734345.1 Dokdonella sp.
CCGACCAGCACCGCCGCCGTGATGATCAGGGTGACGAGCGCGGCCTGCACGAAGAAGCGCAGCTTGCGCAGGCGTCGGCGCCACGGACTCATGCGGCCGGGCCGATCCGGCACGACGCGGGCATTCGCCGGCTGCTGGACGCTGCAGCGCGCAAGCCGGCTACCCGCGCGTCCGGGCGTGTTCGTCTGGGGATGCCGCGACGCCCGGTCATGCCGCTAGAGCAGCACCACATCGAACTGCTCCTGGGAATAGTGTTCTTCGGGCTGGAAGCGGATGGTCTTGCCGATGAATTCCTCGAGTTCGGCGACCGCGGTCGAATCCTCGTCGAGGATGCGCGCGACCACTTCCGGCGTCGCCAGCACGAGCAGTTTCTCGGCGTCGAACTGGCGCACCGCCCGCGTGATTTCGCGGAAGATCTCGTAGGTGACGGTTTCCGCGGTCTTGATCGTGCCGCGCCCGCTGCAGGCCGGGCATGGCTCGCAAAGCTGGCGTTCGAGGCTTTCCGTGGTGCGCTTGCGCGTCATCTCCACGAGGCCGAGCGGCGACATGTCGTACACGGTCGTCTTGGCATGGTCGCGCGCCAGTGATTTCTCCAGTTGGCGGATGACCTGGCGCTTGTGCTCCTCGTCGATCATGTCGATGAAATCGATGATGATGATGCCGCCGAGGTTGCGCAGGCGCAGGTGCCGCGCGGCCGATTGCGCGGCTTCCAGGTTGGTGCGGTAGACCGTCTCTTCGAGGTTGCGCGTGCCGAGGAAGCTGCCGGTGTTGACGTCGATCGTGGTCATCGCCTCGGTCTGGTCGACGATCAGGTAGCCGCCGGACTTCAGCGGCACGTCCTTGCGCAGCGCGCGCTGGATTTCGTCCTCGATGCCATACAGGTCGAATACGGGCCGCTCGCCGGGATAGTGTTCGAGGCGATCGGCCAGGTCTGGCATGAACTGGGTCGTGAAGTCGAGCACCCGCTCGAAGGTTTCGCGCGAATCGACGCGGACCTTCTCGATCGACGGCCGCATGAGGTCGCGCAGCGAACGCAATGCCAGCGGCAGGTCCTCGTAGACCCGCGTGCCGACGCGCGCCCCGGCCATGCGCTCGAGCAGTGACTTCCAGAGCTTGCCGAGATAGTCGATGTCCTCGGCCAGCGCCTCGCGCGTCTGCCCTTCGGCATTGGTCCTGACGATATAACCGAGCGGATTCTCGCCAATCGACTCGGCGAGGATTTCCTTCAGGCGCATGCGCTCGGTCTCGTCCTCGATGCGCACGGAAACGCCGAGCACGGTGCTGTACGGCAGCAGCACCAGGTAGCGCGACGGAATCGACAGGTGCGTGGTCAGGCGCGCGCCCTTGGTGCCGATCGGATCCTTGACCACCTGGACGACGATCTCCTGGCCATCACGCAGCAGTTCGTTGATCGGCGGCGTCGGCGATGCCGTCGCTTCGCCGTTCTCGCCAAGCAGGTTCGAATGCGGCCGGATGATGTCCGAGGCATGCAGGAAGGCCGCCCGGTCGAGGCCGATCTCGACGAATGCGGCCTGCATGCCGGGCATCACGCGACTCACCTTGCCCTTGTAGACGTTGCCGACATAGCCACGGCGGCTGGCGCGCTCGATGTGCACTTCCTGCAGCATGCCGTTTTCGACCAGCGCGACACGGGTCTCGCGCGGAGTCACGTTGATGAGGATTTCTTCGGTCACGACAAGGGTTTGGCCGCAGGAGTTGAAGCGATTTATAGCTGGCGCGACGGCGTCTTGTCGAATGCCAGAGGCAGGGCGGGTTCGGGCTTACAACGGATTCGGGTCCGCGCGGGACATCGATTTTCGCTGAAAACGGTGCAGCAATTGTGAAGTTTCGTGCAACGGCAGGCCCATGACCCCGGAATAGCTGCCGCTCAGGTGGCTGATGAACGCAGCGGCGCGGCCCTGGATGGCGTAGGCGCCGGCCTTGCCGAACGGCTCCCCGGTCGCCACGTAGCGCTCGATCTGCCCTGGCCGAAGCGGCGCGAAACTGACTTCGGAGACCGAGACCGCGTGATCCTCGCCGCCGGCGGCGACGCACCAGACCACGCTGATGACCCGATGCGTGCGCCCGCCAAGGCGACCCAGCATCGCCGCCGCATCGGCCGCGTCGCGCGGCTTGCCGAACACTTCGCCGTCCAGCTCGACTTCGGTATCGGCACCGATGACGATCGCGCCCGGGATGGCGGCAACCTGGATCAGGCCGGCCCCGGCCTTTTCGCGGGCGACGCGGCTGACATAGTCCAGGCAAGGCTCGCCGGTCGCCTGGACTTCCGGGATATCGATATCAAGAGGGCTGAACTGGAGCCCGAGTTGTTCGAGAAGTTCGTGCCGGCGCGGCGAGCGTGAGGCGAGGTAGTAAGTCATGGCTGTGACGATAGCAGGGACGATGCGCGCGCCATATGGGGGTGCGAGGGCGGCCGATGAACCGGCCCGACCAACCGGGCAGTCGCACGACACCTCGCGTTCACCGCCACACGGGCATCATGGTGCATCGGTCATGCGTCATGGCGACCCGTTGCCCGCCGCTGCATGCCGCTCCCGTCCCCGCTGGAATGTCGCCGATGCCACGTACCGAACGCCCATCCCGTCGCCTCGCCATCGTTGCCGCAATGGCCCTGTTCGCGCCGGCCTGCTTCGGGCCGGGTCCGGCATCGGCGCAGGAGCCCGGATTCGGTCCGTCGCCCGTCCTGCCACCGCCCGATTCATCGTTCATTCCCACCGTGAATATCGCCAGGGCAGTCGGCTGGAAGCCCGGCGAGGCACCCACACCGGCAGCCGGCCTGGCGGTCAATGCCTACGCCAGCGGACTCGAGCATCCGCGCTGGCTTTACCGGTTGCCCAACGGCGATATCCTCGTCGCCGAGTCGAACGCACCGCCGCGGCCCGAAGACGCGCCGTCGCCCGGAATCAAGGGCTGGATCGCAGGGCTGATCATGAAGCGGGCCGGAGCCGGGGTGCCCAGCGCCAACCGCATCAGCCTGCTTCGCGATGCTGACGGTGATGGCATCGCCGAGTTGCGCACGGACTTCCTCACCAATCTCGTTTCGCCGTTCGGCATGGTCCTCGTCGGCGAAGACTTCTACGTGGCCAATGCCGACGCGCTGCTGCGTTTTCCCTACCAGCAAGGGCAGACATCGATCACGGCTGCTGGCGAGAAGGTCGTCGACCTGCCGGCCGGCATCAACCACCACTGGACGAAGAACGTCATCGCCAGTCTGGATGGCAGCAAGCTGTACATTTCAGTCGGCTCCAACAGCAATGTCGGCGAGAACGGCATGGAGATCGAAAAGGGTCGCGCCGCGATCTGGGAACTCGACCGCCGCACCGGCGCGATGCGCGAGTTCGCCGGCGGATTGCGCAATCCCAATGGCATGGACTGGGAGCCGGAAACCGGCGCGTTGTGGACGGCCGTCAACGAACGCGACGAAATCGGCGACGACCTCGTGCCCGACTACATCACCTCGATCAGGGATGGCGCATTCTACGGCTGGCCCTACAGCTACTTCGGCCAGCATGTCGACACGCGCATCCAGCCGCCGAGGCCGGACCTGGTGGCCCGGGCGACCGCGCCGGACTATGCCGTGGGCTCGCATACGGCGTCATTGGGAATCGCGTTCTCGCAGCAGAGCGGCCTGCCGGAGGCCTGGCGGCATGGACTCATGGTCGGCCAGCACGGCTCGTGGAACCGCAAGCCGAAGAGCGGCTACAAGGTCATCTACGTGCCGTTCGCGAATGGAGCACCCGCCGGCTTGCCGCGCGACGTGCTGGGCGGATTCCTCAACGCCGATGAACAGGCACGTGGCCGGCCCGTCGGTGTCGCTTTCGATGGCAAGGGCGACCTGCTGGTCGCCGACGACGTCGGCAATACGATCTGGCGGGTCAGCGCGGCAGCGGATCCGCAATAGCGCCGGAACGCCTTGCGCAATGACCAGGTCCGCCCGCATTCGTGGGCTGGCCTCGTCAGGCGCGATGGTAGGGATGCCCGGCAAGGATCGTCGTCGCCCGGTAGAGCTGCTCGGCAACGACCAGTCGCACCAGCATGTGCGGCAGGGTCAGGGGCCCGAGCGACCAGCTTTGCTGGGCGCGCCGGAGGACATCGGGCGCATGGCCGTCCGGACCGCCGATGAGGATGGCCAGGTCGCGTCCGAGCATGCGCCAGTCGGCAAGATTCGCCGCCAGTTGCTCGCTTGTCCACGGCCTGCCGCGGCCATCAAGGGCAACCACGTGGACATCGGCATTCAATGCGGCGAGGACCGCGGCACCCTCGTCCGCCATTGCCCGCACGGGATCGCGGCTCTTGCCTCGATTGCCCAGCGGAATTTCCACCAGCTCGATCGGAAGTTCGCGCGAGAGGCGTTTGCGATACTCGGCGAAGCCTTCCGTCACCCACGAGGGCATGCGTTCGCCGACCGAGACCAGGCGCGTACGCACGGCCCGTCCGCTTCAGCCGGCAAGCACTTCGGGATGCTCTTCGTCGCCGACGGTCCACAGACGCTCGAGACCGTAGAACTCGCGCGTACGCGGCAACATGACGTGGACCACGATGTCGCCGAGATCGACCAGCACCCATTCCGCTTCGCGCTGGCCTTCGACGCCGATCGGCGGCAGGCCGATCTTCTTGGCCGAGCGCACGACTTCGTCGGCGATCGACTTGACGTGCCGGGTCGAGGTTCCGCTGGTGACGACGATGAGATCGGTTACCGAGGTCTTGCCGCGGACATCGATCTCGCGTGTATCGCGCGCCTTCAGATCCTCGAGCGCGGTTGCCACGGCCTTGTGCAGGCGCGCATAGACGTCCTGCTCCAGATCGGGCTTGACGCGCTTGCGCGGCGCCTTGGGCAATGCCTTCTTCGCGGCAGGCCGCGGCGCACTCTTCGGTGCCGCTTTCTTCGCCGGCGCCATGGCCCGGGCCGGAGACTTGGCTGGCAGCCTGGCTGGCTCCTTCTTGCTGGCAGTATCCTTCTTGCCGGCAGTTGCCGGTTTGCGGCTGGCCGGTGCCTTCCTGGCTGCGGGGGTGTTGCCTGCCCGGCGCGGCCGGACGCGTGTTTCAGCCCTACTCCAGGGGAAATCCACCTCGTCTCTGGCAACGCGCCAGAAATGGCGCAGCCGCAGTATAGAGCCAAAACGCGGCGCGGGTTGTCCAGCGACGCCCGCCAGCCCACCCGCTTCACCAGGTTCGCCGGCACACCGTCAAGGCGTGCCACCAACACGAACCGGGCGTGCCGGATCGTCCAGCCAACCGCTCCAGGACGGCGCGAACAGGCGCGATCCGTGCAGGCCTGCGTGCTCCATGGCGAGCAGGTTGTGGCAGGCGGTGACCCCCGAGCCGCACATGTGCACGACCGCATCCGGCGCATGAGGCTCGATCAGCGGCGCGAACTCCGCGGCGAGGTGCCGGGCGGACTTGAAACAGCCCGAGTCGTCGAGGTTGTCCGCGAAGGGCCTGTTGTACGCGCCCGGCACATGGCCGGCGACGGGGTCCAGCGGTTCGGTCTCGCCGCGGTAACGCGGCGCACCGCGCGCATCGAGCAGACGCAACGTGGATCCTGCCAGCCCTGCCTGCAACGCATCGAAGTCGACCAGTTGGCCGGCATCGAAGGAGACCTCGACGCGAGAGGCCGCAATGCGTGGAATGGCCGCGTCGGTCGCCAGGCCATTCCGCAGCCAGGCCGCGTAGCCGCCATCGAGCACGAATACCTCGTGCGCACCGACGGCACGCATCATCCACCACAGGCGCGCCGCGGCCAGCGCACCGCCGGCGTCGTCATAGGCAACGACCCTGCGGCCCGGCTGCCAGCCCCAGCGGGAAAGAACTTCGGAAAATGCCCGCGCGTGCGGCAGGGGATGACGACCAAGCCCCTCGCGCGAGAGGTCGGAAAGGTCGCTGTCGAGGTCGGCATACACGGCCCCCGGCAGATGGGCCTGCGCATAGGCCATGCGCCCGCTCTGGGGTTCAGCGAGTTCCTTGCGGCAGTCCACCACCAGCGGCGGCGATCCGGCAAGAAGGGCGCTCAGCTCCCCGCTGGAAATCAGGGTGCCCATGTCAATCCACGGCCTCCAGGCGACGCAGCAGATTCTGCAGTATGGCGGCCGTCGCGCCCCAGATGCGCTTGCCGGCGAAATCGAACTCGAAAATCTCGCGACCGCGTCCGTGCCAGAGGATTTCCGACCGCTGCATGCGGCCCGGCGCGAGGATGTAGTCCAGCGGCACCTCGAAGACTTCCGCCACTTCGCCCGGATCCGGCGCCAGATCGAACCCGTCGCGGACGATAGCGACCACCGGCGTGACGCTGAATCCGGAAACGGTGTCGAGGCAATCGAGGAAACCGAACGCATCGATGAACTCGGCCCGGATGCCGGTCTCTTCGTGGGTTTCGCGCAACGCGGCGGCAATCGCATCGCTGTCGCCGGCTTCGACGGCGCCGCCCGGGAAACTGATCTGCCCGGCGTGATGACGCATCGCTTCGTTGCGTCGCGTGAAAAGCATGCTCAGGCTGTCGGCGCGGCAGACCACCGGAAGCAGCACCGCGGCCGGGCGAAGCAGCGTGTCTTCCGACCAGAGTTCGGGAAATTCCGCAGCGTTCCAGCCGGGCGGTTGCGGCGGATCACCGAGGCTGCGCACGGCGCGCCGAAGCCGCTGGATATGCACATGGTCCTTCATGCCTGTTCCGCTTCGCGCCGTGGCAGCAGCACGTTCATCACGTGCTCGCGCTCGGCCCTGCTCATGCCAAGCCAGCGGCCTATTTCATCGCTGCTGCGCAGGCAGCCGACACACAGGCCGTCATCGCCGAGCTGGCAGATGCCGATGCATGGACTGAGCACGGGTTGCGGAAAATCGATCTGCATGCGCCGGGGCGATCCTGTCATGACGGGGTGCTGTTACATTAGTGGCGTACAGGACACATGGTGCCACGCATGCTCGGAATGGCAACAAAGGTAGTCAGCGACTATGGCAAGGTCTTGTCCACGGTCGAGCCGGGTGTCTACGGTCTTCCCGAGAGCCTGTTGCCGCACAAGCGGGAATCCATCCGCCTGGCGATACTCACCCTGCTCAAGCGACTCGGGCCCGATCACCCGGAAGTCAAGGAAGGACTTCGCCAGGGTTACGTCTACCTGGCCCAGTTCGTCGCCGACGAGGAAGCCGACCTGGTCAGCCGCGGCCAGGCCAGCGTTGCCGGCGGCGGCAGCGGCAGCGACGATGCCAGCGCCGAACCGGCCATGCGCATCATCAACCGCATCAAGCTCGACATGGAGCGTGCGCTCGAGGAAATGCGCCACTACATCTGACTGCCACGCCTGCAACACAAAAGGAAACGCCGCGGATGGCCGCGGCGTTTCCCGGGACTTCAGGTCGCCGATCAGTTCGAATCGATCACCTTGATGTCGAACACCAGCGCCTGGTTCGGGCCGATCCGCGGCGGCTGGCCGCGTTCGCCATAGGCCATGTCGGCCGGCACGAAGATCTGCCAATGGTCGCCGACTTTCATCCGCGACAGCGATTCCTGCCAGCCCTTGATCACTTCGTTGACCTTGAACTTGACCGGCTCGCCGCGTGCGAAGGAGCTGTCGAACTCGAGGCCATCGGAGAGCGAGCCGCGATAATGCACGGTCACTTCGCTGGTCGGTCCGACCTTCTTGCCGTTGCCGTCCTCGATGACCCGGTACTGCAGGCCGGAGGGCAGCGAAACGATGCCCTTCTTGGTCTTGTTCTCGGCCATGAACTTGTCGCTCTTCGCCTTGTTCGCGCTGGCGACCTTGTCGAACTCGGCCTTGGCCTCGGTCATCATCTTGGTCTGGAAGGCGCTGAGGGTTTCGCGCATCTGGTCTTCCGGGACGGAAGGATTGCGCTTGGCGTAGGCATCCTGCAGGGCCTTGATGACGGTATTGATGTCGACGTCCATCTTGCGCTCGGTGAAGTCCTTGCCGATCTGGTAACCGATCGAATAGGAGAGCTTGCCCTTCTCCGACGTCGTGTCCTGGGCCATGACGGCCCCTGTTGCAAACAACGCCACCATGGCGAGTGACAAACCAAATTTCATGCTGCCTCCAGAAGGAATCTGAAACGGATGGTTGATGCGGGGAGCCGGGTTGACACGCCAACCGGCCCGAAAAATGGCCGATCAGTGTACCTGAGCGCCGCCAGAGCTCCAATCGGCACGTGCAAGGCAGTCCAGACAGAGTCCGCCAGGCGGGGAAAGTTCGGCACGGAAGGGTTGCTATCATCCGCATCTTTTCTGAACGCAACCGTACCGGGAGTCCACCATGGCATTTCGCAACCTGACCAGCAGCGACCGTGGCGCCGTGCGCACGCTCACGATCAATCGCCCCGACAAGCTCAACGCGCTCAATCGCGAGACCATCAGCGAGTTGCAGATCGCCTTCGAGCAGGCACGCCACGATGACGCGGTGCGAGTCGTCGTGCTGGCCGGCTCAGGCGAAAAGGCATTTGTCGCCGGCGCCGACATCAGCGAACTGCGCTCGCTCAACCCGCTGGACGCACAGGCTTTTTCGCGCGCCGGCCAGCGCATGATGCGCACCATCGAACTGCTCGGGAAACCCGTCATTGCGCGCATCCAGGGTTTCGCCCTCGGCGGCGGCCTCGAGATCGCCATGAGTTGCCACCTGCGCATCGGCAGCGACAGGGCCCGCCTCGGCCAGCCTGAAATCAGCCTCGGCCTGTTGCCCGGGTTCGGCGGGACGCAACGGCTGCTGCGCCTTGCCGGCCGCGCGGCAACGCTGGAGATGTGCCTGCTTGGCCAGCCTGTCGATGCCGCGCGCGCCCTGCAGTTGGGACTGCTCAACAAGGTGGTGGGCGGCGAAGGCCTCGACGCCGAGGTCGCGGCCATCGCCGATCAGTTGGCCGCTGCCGCCCCGCATGCGCTCGCCGGCATCCTTGATGCGGTGCTGATCGGTGGCGAGTGCGGCGCCGAACAGGGCCTGGAATTCGAAAGCAAGGCGTTTGCGCTGTGCTGCACGACGGCCGACATGCGGGAAGGCACCGGCGCCTTCCTCGAACGCCGCAAACCGGTGTTCTCCGGCAAATAGCCGGGCGCGGCGATCCGCGCAGGCCGCCGCGCGGGCGGATCCAGCGCGGATGGCCGGCTGGTGAAATGTGGCGCGACGGCAGCGCGCCACCCGCCGATTCAGTGCTTGCT
>DAIMYT010000011.1:15522-31390 GCA_036734345.1 Dokdonella sp.
CGAACGCCGGGCCGCGCGATGCGGCGGGGCGCGGCGATCCGGGCGGGCCGCTGCACGGCCGGATCCAGCCCGGGAGGCCGCTTCCGCTGGAACCTGGCGCGCCGGGAGCGCGCCACCCGCCGATTCAGTGCTTGCTGCCGCGATACTTCTTCTCGCCGGCCTTGACGGCGACGCCCATGCGGTTCTCCGGCGGCGCGAGCGGACAGGTCGCGTAGGGCGTGAACGCGCACGGCGGGTTGTAGGCCTTGTTGAAATCCAGAACGACCTTGCCGTCCTTGGGCATCGAAGAATAGAAGAATCGCCCGGCGCCGTAGGTTTCCTTGCCACTGGTCTTGTCGGCGATGATGTAGAACAGTTCGTCGGCATCTTCGGTTTCGAGCACGGGCAGCAGCTCGAAGCTCTTGCCTGCATGCTCGAAAACGGCCTTGCCGGGTACCGTCATCGAATCGATCGTACCCAGCACGTTGGGAATTTCCAGCGTGTGCGGCGGATCGAAGGCTACCCACTTCGCTTCGATGCGCCACGACGGATCGACCGGGAAATAGTCGAGGCCGAGGAAGTGGGTGCGCGTCTGCGCTTCGCTGTCCTTGATGCGCAGGCCCTTCTTGCCGCCGGCGCGATCGACCAGATAGAAATTCACGGTACCGAAGCTGATCGTGGTGGGATCCGCGTGCGCGTCGTCGAGCAGTTCTGCGCTGCTGACCCGTCGACCGTCGACCAGGGCGCCCGAGTCCGCGTTGAGGGTGGCCGTGACCTTGTCGCCACTCCAGTCGATCGTGCCGAGGTGGGCCGGCGCCTTGGCGATCACGATATCGTTGTCCTTCGCGCTGCCGACGCGGTTGGCGCCAGCCTTGAGCCATTCCAGGCCGACCAGGGAAAGCCAGCCGGTCGGCGACCTGAGCCGCTGCGCGCGTTCGTCGCGCCAGGATTCGATTTCGCGCACGTAGTCGTCATCGCTGTGCGCCGCGACTGCCTGGACTCCGGAAAGGCTTGCGGCGAGCAGCAGGGTGGTCATCAACATCGGGACATTCCTTCATCGAGGGAAAGGGATCGGGGGTCAGCGACCGCGCAGGAACAGGCGGTCGAGTTCCTGCATGGTGAGCTGCACCCAGGTCGGCCGCCCATGGTTGCACTGGGCGGAGCGTTCGGTGACTTCCATCTCGCGCAACAGTGCGTCCATCTCCGGCAAACTCAAGCGACGGTTGGCGCGCACCGATCCATGGCAGGCCATGGTCGAAAGCAGCTCGTTGCCCGCCTCTTCGATGCGCCGCGACGAGCCATGCGTGGCGAGGTCGGCGATCACGTCGCGCACGAGTTGCGATACATCGCCGGCAGCCAGCAGGCTCGGCACGCGGCGTACGGTGATGCCTTGCGGGCCGCTGCGCGCGATGTCGAAGCCGAGTTCGGCGAAGCGTGCGCCCTGCTCTTCGACGATGGTCGCCTCACGCTCGCTGACGGCAATCGATACCGGCACCAGCAGCATCTGCGAGCGGATGCCGTCACCCTCCTGCGCGCGCTTGAGGCGCTCGTAGGTGATGCGTTCATGCGCTGCGTGCATGTCGACCAGGACCAGGCCGTGGGCGTTCTGCGCCAGCACGAACACGCCGTGCAACTGGGCGATGGCGAAGCCGAGCGGCGGGATGTCGTCGGCGTTTGCGACGATGCCCTGCGCTGCCGCGGCGGACTCGCCGATGGCCCTGCCCGCGGTTGCGCCGGGGCCGGTACCGAGCAGGGCCGCATAATCGGCCAGCGGTTCGCCGACGCCGAGCCGCAGCCCCGACTGCTGGCGCAGCGCTGCTGGAGGGTTCGAGGCAGGAGGCAGCGGACCGGCCTGCCCATGCGCGTTCGCGCCCGAACCGGCACGCGCCTCCGCCAGCGCTTCATGCAGGCTGCGGTAGAGAAAATCGTGGACCAGCCGCGACTCGCGGAAGCGCACTTCGCTCTTGGCCGGATGCACGTTGACGTCGACCCCCTGCGGGTCGAGCTCGAGGAACAACACGAAGGCCGGATGGCGCCCGTGGAACAGGACATCGGCATAGGCCTGGCGCACGGCATGGCTGACGACCCGGTCGCGGACAAGGCGGCCATTGACGTGGAAATACTGCTGGTCGGGCTGCGAACGCGAGGCGGTGGGCAGTCCGACCCAGCCGGAAAGGACCATGCCCGCGCCGCTGTGTTCGACGCGCAGGCTGTTGGCGACGAAATCCTCGCCGAGGACCTCGCTGACCCGCCGGGCCGCCTCGCCGGCATTGCGCAACGGCTTGTAGAGGCGGACCGCCTTGCCGTTGTGGCTGAGGCGGAATTCGACGCCGTCACGGGCCAGCGCGATCGCCTTGACGAGGTCGTCGATATGGTTGAACTCGGTGCGCTCGGCGCGCAGGAATTTTCGCCGTGCCGGCAAATTGTAGAAAAGATCACGAATCTCGACCGTGGTTCCGGCCACGTGCTGGGCCGGCCGCTGCGAATGCGGCTTGCCGCCGTCCACTTCGATGCGCGATGCGCTTTGCGCGCCTGCCGTCCTCGACGTCAGGGCGAAGCGCGAGACCGACGCGATCGACGGCAGCGCCTCGCCGCGGAATCCGAGCGTGCCGACCCGTTCGAGGTCCTCGAAGCTGGCGATCTTGCTGGTCGCATGCGCGCAGATCGCCAGCGGCAGGTCTTCGGCCTCGATGCCGGCGCCATCGTCGCGGACCCGGATCAGGCGGGCCCCTCCTTCATCGACATCGATCTCGATGCGCCGCGCACCCGCGTCGAGGCTGTTCTCGATCAGCTCCTTGACCACCGAAGCCGGCCGCTCGATGACCTCACCGGCAGCGATCTGGTTGACCAGTTCGGGTGGCAGGGAACGGATGCGTGGCATGCGGGAACAGGTCGCGGCGGAATCCCGCATGATAGCGGATCAGGCCACCACAACCCCGCGCGGATCAGCCCTGCGGAATTTCCAGCACGTCGCCGACGCGCACGCTGTCATGGGCCAGCTTGTTGGCGCTGCGCAGGGCGGTCACCGAGGTGCCGTGGCGGGCGGCGATGACGCTCAGCGATTCGCCGCGCGAGACCACGTGGCGGCTGGCCTTGGCCCGGTTGCTTTCGAGCGCGAACCAGGTGCCCGGTGGCGGCGTCGAACGGAAATAGTTGCGGATGCCGTCGAGGATCGCTTCCGCGAGCTTGGTGCGCTCGGCCGGGCTGTTGAGCCGGCGCTCTTCGGCCGGATTCGAGATGAACGCGGTCTCGACCAGGATCGAGGGCACGTCAGGCGAGCGCAGGACGATGAAATTGGCGCGCTCGACGTGGTTCTTGTGGGTCGGGCCGACACGACGCATCGCCGCATGGACCTGGTTGGCCACTGCGTTGCTCGCTTCCATGGTCGCGCCCTGGGACAGGTCGAGCAGCACCGCGGCCAGCGTGTCGTCGCGCGTATCCAGCGATACGCCGCCGACCAGGTCGGCGCGGTTTTCGCTGTCGGCCAGCCAGCGTGCGGCTTCACTGGTCGCCCCGCGCGGGGACAGCACCCAGACCGAACTGCCGCGCGCCTCGCTCTTGGTGAAGGCATCGGCGTGGATCGATACGAACAGGTCGGCCTTGGCATCGCGCGCCTTCTGGTAGCGCTCCTTGTGCGGGATGAAGAAGTCGCTGTCGCGGGTCAGGATCGCGCTCATGCCCGGTTCCTTGTCGATGACGCGCTTGAGTTCGCGCGCAACGGCGAGGGTAATCACCTTTTCGTAGGTGCCGGTGGCGCCGATCGAGCCGGGGTCGTCGCCGCCATGGCCCGCATCGACGGTCACGATGACGTTGCGCGAGGTACCGGGCGGCAGGACTTTTTCAACGGTCTTGACCGGCTCGGCGCGCGTCTTCGGATACAGGTCCAGCACCAGCCGGTAACCGAACTTCTCGGCCGGGGTCAGCAGGAAGCTTTTCGGCCGCACGCCTTCGCCCAGGTCGAAGACGACGCGAAGATCGTCCTTGCCCTGCTTGCCGCTGCGCACGGCCTTGAGCAGGCCCTTGGCGTCGGCCGCGGCGAAGTCGCTGGAAAACGTGCTGGATTTCAAGTCGAGGACGAGGCGATCGGGATCGCTCAGGTCGAATATCCGGTAGTCGAGCGGTCCGGAAACATCGAATACCGCGCGCGTGTACTCGGGGCCGGCCCATACGCGCAACGCCTTGATTTCGGCAGCCTGCGCCGCCGGCAGCGCGACGACCGGCAAGGCCAGCGCCAGCGCGAATCGGATCAATCGGGGCAAGAGACGGTCCATGGATGCGCATTCAAGCGCAAAACACGCATGGAATTCAAGTGTTTTCCTTTGTAAATCCGCAATATGCACAACCTTCCTAACAAACTGTTCAAGTACTGCCGACGGTCGGGGCCAGTGCGCCACGCAGTCCCTGCAGGCTGGCAAGGCCGGCGGCCGACACCGCGGTGACGCTGAAGTCGCGCCGTTCGCCGGCATGGCGCAACTCGATCACCAGGTCGGCCGGCGGCAGCGCCGCACTGGCCCGCTCGGGCCATTCGACCAGGACAAGCGCGCGGTCATCGAGCAGGTCGGGCAATCCCAGCCACTCGAGTTCCCCGGCGTGCGCGATCCGGTAGAGATCAAGGTGGTGCACCGGCTGTTGCCCACTCCGGTAGGATTCGATCAGGCTGTAGGTCGGGCTCTTGATGCGCTCGCCCACGCCCAGCGCGGACATCAGGGCCCGCGCGAACGTGGTCTTGCCGGCACCCAGTTCGCCCTTCAGGAAGACGACGCCGCCAGCATCGAGCCGGCCCGCGAACTTTCGCGCGATGGCGACCAGCTCGTTTTCATCGATCCCCGTTTTCTCGAACCGGTCGCTCATGTCCGGTTGCCATTGACGAATGCACGCAGCGGACCGAACAGGTCGCTGGCGATCATGCCGCGAGGCTGGTCCGCGGCTGCGCGGTCGCCGGCAATCGCATGGGCCACCGTACCGAGGCAGGCTGCATCCCAGGCATCGAGTCCCTGCGCGAGCAGGCCGGCGATGACGCCGGTGAGCACATCGCCCATGCCGGCGCTGGCCATGCCGGGATTGCCGAACGGACACAACGCAAGGCGACCTGCGGCATCCGCCACCAGGCTGCCGGCCCCCTTCAGCACGACCACGCATCGGTAGCGCGCGGCCAGCTCCCGCGCTGCGGCAAACCGGTCCGACTGGACTTTCGCGCTGTCGCAGCCGAGCAGGCGTGCCGCCTCTCCCGGGTGTGGCGTGATGATGCTGTTGGCCGGCACGTCGAGCGGCTGGCCGGCCAGCAGGTTGAGCCCATCGGCGTCGAGCACGACCGGCTTGCCGGAACGCAGGGCGGCATCCCAGAGCGCATGGCCCCAGGCTGCCCGGCCCAGGCCGGGACCGAGCGCCAGCACGCTCGCGCGCGCCACTGGCTTCTCGATCGACTGCGGCCCGTCGGCGGCCATGGCCATCAACTCGGGCCGTGAGCCCACCACCATTCCGACATGCTCGAGCCGCGTGGCCACGCTGACCAGTCCTGCGCCAACCCGCAATGCGGCCTCGGCCGTCAGGCGAACTGCACCAGCCGTGCCGATGTCGCCACCAATGGCCAGCACATGGCCGAAAAGGCCTTTGTTCACATTGCGATTTCGCGGCGGCAGCAGATGCAGGACCGAAGCATCGAGCAGTTCGGCGTCCATCCCGATGGAACCGATGATGTCGTCTGTTATGCCGAGCGCATCCAGATCCAGATCGCCGCAGCAGTCCACGCCGTCGGCCGTGAACAGGCCGCGCTTCCAGCCGACGAAGCTGATCGTGGCATCGGCGCGCAGCACGGGGCCTGGCGCGTTTCCCTTGTCGGCGTCGAGTCCGGACGGCACGTCGAGGGCGAGACGCTTGCCCTGGAAAGCATTCATCTGCCCGATCAGGTGCGCGGCGATGCCGGCGGGAGCCCGCGTGATGCCGGTGCCGAACAGGCCGTCGACGAGGACATCCGCCTGGACCAGGCGGGTTGCCGGGCCGGCCACTTCGATCTCGCCACCGGTCTTGCTCCAGGCCGCCCGCGCCGCTGCGGCATCGCCAGTGGAGCTTTCTCCAAGCGCAACGACGGTGACTTCCATTTGCGCATGACGCGCGAACCGCGCCAGCAGGAAGGCATCGCCGCCATTGTTGCCGTTGCCGGCGACGACGACCAGGCTGTGCACGTGCGGCCAGCGCCGCCGCAGGCACTTGAGTGCGGCCTTCGCTGCGCGTTGCATGAGCTTCGTTCCGGCCAGGCCGGCGTCGTGGATCGCCGCCTGATCGATGCGGCGCACCTGGTCGACGGTGTAGAGGGCTTTCGAATGCGATAGGTCGGACATGGCGGGGATTATACGTAGCGTTCCTCCCCCGGCCGCGAAGTCCTATGCTAGCTGTCCGTCCCTTGCGCGCATTGGTCCGCCATTCCGAGCATGTCAGCCATCGATTACCCGCGACTGGTTTCCGATCTGCGCGACTGGGCCGCCGAACTCGGCTTCCAGCAGCTCGGCGTCACCGGCATCGATCTCGGCCAGGACGAGACGCACCTGCTGAACTGGCTGAAGGCGGGTCGTCACGGTGAAATGGCCTACATGGCCAGCCACGGCAGCAAGCGCAGCCGGCCTGCGGAACTGGTCGCCGGTACCCTGCGCGTGGTTTCGGTGCGCATGGATTACCTGCCCGACGGAGCGCGCGACGGCTTCGAGGTGCTGGCGGATCCCGAACGCGCATACGTCGCCCGCTATGCGCTGGGCCGCGACTACCACAAGCTGATGCGCAATCGCCTGCAGAAACTGGCCGACCGCATCGCCGCGCGGGTGGGGCCATTCGGCTACCGCGCCTTCGTCGATTCGGCACCCGTCCTCGAACGCGCCCTCGCGCGCGACTCCGGCCTCGGCTGGATCGGCAAGCACACCTGCCTGATCAACCGCGATGCCGGCTCCTGGTTCTTCCTCGGCGAGCTGTACACCGACCTGCCCTTGCCCGTCGATGCTCCCGCCAGCGCGCATTGCGGCACCTGCCGGCGCTGCATCGACATCTGCCCGACCCAGGCCATCGTCGGGCCCTACCAGGTCGACGCACGCCGCTGCATCGCCTACCTGACCATCGAATTGCACGGCTCGATCCCGCTCGAGCTGCGCCGGCCGATGGGCAACCGCATATTTGGTTGCGACGATTGCCAGCTGGTATGCCCCTGGAACAAGTTCGCCACACGCAGTCCAGAACCGGACTTCCATCCGCGGCACACGCTCGATGACAGCACGCTGGCCGAACTGTTCGCCTGGGACGAGGACGAATTCCTCAAGCGCACCGAGGGTTCGCCGATCCGCCGCACCGGTCACGCCGGCTGGTTGCGCAACATCGCGGTGGCGCTCGGCAATGCGCCGTTTTCACCGGCGACGCTGGCCGCGCTCGAAAGCCGGCGGCAGCATCCTTCGGAGCTGGTCCGCGAACACGTCGACTGGGCCATCGCCGAGCAGGCGCAAAAGGGCCGAAACGCGCGCGAGGGGCGCTGAATCGAAGCCGTCAAAGCCGATTGTTGCAAAACCGCAACATCTATTTAACAACCACGATCGGCCTGTGCCGGCGGCGTGGATCGCTGCCGCGTGGACTGTCGGCCGGCCATGGGAAGCGTCAGGGCGTCATTGCGGAAACAGCAATATCTTTCTGTTTTACAAGGATTTTTTAAGTTCCAATGCAGGGCCGGGCCGGCAGTTTCGAGACAAAAAAAACCCTCGCAGCGATGTCGCGCGAGGGTTCAATTGGAGTGACGATTACCTGCAATGCGCCCTGGTGGCCACGAGGTAGCAACAAGACGCGTTGCAAAAACCCCGAGGACGGTTGTAACCGTACCACAAGATGTTGCGAAGTGCCATACACGTCACACAAGAAGTCTCCGGACGGCACCGGTCCACGCCTTCCGGCCACCGTTCGGGGCCTGGCCGGCGCCAACCGCCTACACGATCCGGGCCGTCGTCGTGGCGGCTTCAGTCCGGCATCGACAGGTTGTCGATCAGGCGCACCGAACCCAGCCGGGCTGCGATCAGCGCCACCCGTCCGCCCGCCGAAGCGGGACCCGGCTCGCCGAGATCCACGGCATTCCTGATCACGGCATAGTCCGGCTCGAGGCCGGCCTCGGCGAGGCGCGCGGCCGCGCCCGTTTCGATCTGATGCGTCGGCTCGGCACCCAGCCGCTCGCGCATCCAGAGCAGCGTCGAATGGATGACCGCCGCCTGCTCGCGCTGCCCGGGGTCGAGAAACTGGTTACGCGAGCTCATGGCCAGGCCATTCTGCTCGCGGATGATCGGAGCGCCGACTATTTCGACTGGAAAGGCGAGGTCCGCGCTCATCCTGCGCACGACCAGCAACTGCTGGAAATCCTTGCTGCCGAAGACCGCCAGGTCGGGTTGCGCGAGATTGAACAATTTGGCCACGACGGTCGCCACGCCGTCGAAGTGCCCGGGCCGGCTGGCTCCTTCGAGGATGTCGCCCAGGCCCGGCACGCGGACGCGAACGCCCTGCTCGAGACCCAGCGGATAGATCGACTCGACCTCGGGCAGGAACAGGACATCGCAGCCCTGTGCATCGAGTCCTTTCGCGTCCTCGTCCGGCGTGCGCGGATAACGGGCGAAATCCTCGCCGGCGCCGAACTGGGTGGGATTGACGAATATGCTCGCGACGACGCAATCGCTGCGTTCGCGCGCCTGCCCGATCAGCGAGTAGTGACCTGCATGCAGGTTGCCCATCGTCGGCACGAAGCCGATGCGTTCGCCACGGCCGCGCCTCTCGCGGATCAGCTCGCGCAGGTCGGCAGTTTTCCGGATGACTTGCATGGCGCCTCAGTAACCGTGCTCGGGGCCGGGAAATTCCGCCTTGCGGACGGCCTGTGCATAGGCCACCAATGCGGCATCGACGGAATCATGGCCGCGCAGGAAATCCTTGCTGAAACGCGGACGCTTGCCGGGCGTGATGCCGAGCATGTCGTATAAGACCAGGACCTGGCCATCACACCCGGCACCGGCGCCGATGCCGATGGTCGGGATCGCGATATCGCGCGTGATCTGGTCGGCGAGGGCGGCAGGCACGCACTCAAGGACCAGAAGTTGCGCTCCGGCAGCGACGACGGCACGCGCTTCGGCCAGCAGCTTCCCGGCCTCGGCGGGCTGTTTTCCCTGCACCTTGTAGCCACCCAGCATGTGCACGGATTGCGGCGTCAGGCCAAGGTGCGCGCAAACCGGGATGTCACGCCTGACCAGCGCATCGATCACCTCGAGCGTCCAGTCCGCGCCTTCGAGCTTGACCATCGCGGCGCCGCCATCGGCCATCAGCCGCGCTGCCGTCGCCATGGCGGTCGGCACGTCGCGGTAGCTCATGAATGGCATGTCGGTGACCAGCAGCGGCGCGCGCAGTCCGCGGGCGACGGCAGCGGAGTGGTAGACCATCTGCTCCACGGTCACGGCCAGCGTGCTGGGCAAGCCCTGCACGACCATGCCGAGCGAATCGCCAACCAGCACGACGTCGATGCCGGCGGCATCGAGATGGGCGGCGAAACTCGCGTCGTAGCAGGTCAGGGCGACGATCTTGTCGCCAGCCGCCTTGCGCTGCTGCAAGGCCGGTACGGTGACCGGCGCACGATCGGGTGCGTTTGCGGGGTTTGCGTACATGGGAACCGGATTGGGAGGAGGCGACTCGGGCAAGAGCGCTGGAAAAACAGCCCGGCCGCTATCCTAACCCGAGTTGCGCAAGCCGATAAGCATCGTCATGGCAGGCATCGTGCCGGCTTCCGTGGAAGCCGAGCGGGCGGCCGATCAACCCGCCCGTGCCATGCGCACGCAGGACTGGCTGTCGACCCCTGACAGCATTTGCGAGACGGGTCCCTGCCCCGGCACGTCGAGCAGCGGATCGAGTTCGGCGAGCGGCACGATGACGAAGGCGCGTTCGGCCATGCGCGGATGCGGCACCTGCAATCCGTCCCGGTCGATGCGCTGGTCACCATAGATCAGCAGGTCGAGGTCGATCCTGCGCGGCCCCCAGCGACTTCCGCCGCGGATGCGCCCGGCGCGTTTCTCGATGCCGAGCAAACCTTCGAGCAGTTCGTCGGCCGGCAGCAGGGTGGATACCTCGGCCACGGCATTGACGAAATCGGGTTGCTCGGCGATTCCCCACGGGGCGCTGCGATAGAACGCGGAGTGACGGAGCAGTCGTGTATCGTCCAGTTCGCCCAATGCGGTGATCGCCGCCTTGAGCTGGCTCGCTGGATCATCCAGATTGCTGCCGAGCCCCACGTACGCCGTTACCGGGATCACTCCGACGCGGACTCCGCACCGGCTTCGGCCGAGCCCGCGTCGCCGCTGCCCTTGCGCTTGCGCCGACGCGAGCGCTTGCGCTTCTTGCCGGGCTCGGCGTCACTGCGCGCGCCGGGCGCGGGCACCAGCTTCTCGGCGAGGTCCTGCGTATCCAGTCCCTGGGCTTCCGTCCACCAGTCGACATGCGCCTTGAGCTCGGGCTCGTCGTGGGCGCGGATGACGAGGAAGTCGAAGGCGGCGCGGAACTTGGGATGGGCAAGCAGGCGCATGACGCGCTTCTTCTGGCGCTGTTCGAAGCGCGGTTGCAGCGACCAGATTTCATCCATGGCGATGGAGAACCGCTTGGGAATCGCAACGCGCGCCGCCTGCTGGTGCATGACCCGGTCGACGGCGACGGTCCAGGCCACCGCGGCATCGGTGCCGTCGGCAACCAGGCGTTCCGCCAGGCTGCGCACGGGCTCCCAGAGCATCGCCGCGAACAGGAACGCCGGCGTAACCGGCTTGTCGCTGCGGATGCGATCGTCGGTACTGGTGAACGTGTAGCCCAGCAGGCGACCGAACTCGGCACTGCGCGGCCCACCCAGTGCCTCTGCCGTGGCCGGGAAGATCTGCTTGAGCAAACCCAGGTTGTGCAACCTGCGCAGGCTCTCCAGGCCGTGCCCTGAAAGGAACAACTTGAGGGATTCGTCGAACAGGCGGGCGGGCGCGACGTCCGCCAGCAGCGGCGCAAGTTCGGCAATCGGCGCCTCGGTCTCGACGGCGATGCCGAAATCCAGCTTGGCGGCGAGCCGGGCCGCACGCAGCATGCGCACGGGGTCCTCGCGGTAGCGTTGCTCGGGATCGCCGATCAGGCGCAGCGTGCGGTGTTGCAGGTCGGCGATGCCGCCGACGTAGTCGCGCACGCTGAAATCGGCGATGTCGTAGTAGAGCGCGTTGATCGTGAAATCGCGACGGATTGCATCTTCCTCGATGCCGCCATAGACGTTGTCGCGGACGATGCGACCATCCACCACATGCCGGTCGATGTCGCCAGCCTCGCCGATGCCGCGGAAGGTCGCCACTTCGACGATTTCCCTGCCGAATACGACATGGGCAAGGCGAAACCGGCGTCCGATCAGGCGGCAGTTGCGGAACAACGTCCGGGTCTGCTCGGGCGTGGCGTCAGTGGCAATGTCGAAATCCTTCGGATGGCCGCCAAGCAGCAGGTCGCGAACCGCGCCGCCGACGAGGAATGCCTTGTAGCCGGATTCGTGCAGCCGGTAGAGAACGCGCAAGGCTCCGTTGGAAATGTTCTTGCGCGAAATGCCGTGTTCGGCGCGCGGGATGATGCGCGGGACGAGTTGCGTTCTGGAGGAATCCGCTCCGTGGACAGGCGATGCGGTGGGGTTCATTCCGTGGTCACATTCAAGTTCAAAGGCATCGCTCAGCAATTGTAGCCGGTTAGGAATTCGTTATACTACGCGCCCCGTGCGGTTTGTCCCAAACACCGCTCCCTTCGTCTAGTGGTCCAGGACACCGCCCTCTCAAGGCGGGAACACGAGTTCGAACCTCGTAGGGAGCGCCAGTTTCTGGTGCAATCGGCCTTGGCGACGGATATCCGGCAAGCGTTGACAGCTGCCGCGATCCTCAGGAAAAGCGGCCCCAAACATGCCTTTCGTTGTTACCGAAAACTGCATCAAGTGCAAGTACACCGACTGCGTCGAAGTCTGTCCGGTCGATTGCTTCCACGAGGGCCCCAACTTCCTCGTCATCGATCCCGAAGAGTGCATCGATTGCACGCTGTGCGAGCCCGAGTGCCCGATCAACGCCATCTATCCGGAAGACGACGTCCCCGCCGGGCAGGAAGCCTTCATCCAGCTCAATGCGGACCTTTCCAGGTCATGGCCGGTGCTGACCGAA
The DNA here is from genome assembly GCA_036734345.1 of Dokdonella sp. Taxonomy (GTDB): domain Bacteria; phylum Pseudomonadota; class Gammaproteobacteria; order Xanthomonadales; family Rhodanobacteraceae; genus Dokdonella. The sequence goes on from DAIMYT010000011.1 coordinate 27,702, forward strand.
CGCAAGGACGCTCCCGACGACGCCAAGGAATGGGAAGGCAAGCCGGACAAGCTGAAGCTCCTCGAACGCTGAGCGGCCGCGGACGAGGCGCAGGGGGATCCCTGCGCACGACGGTCAGTTCAGGCGCTGGCGCAAGGTATCCAGCACCTGGCGCGCTGCGCTGGTATCCGATTCGGTTGCCGCCCCCTGGACAGTCACCTTGCTGGCGCCGTCGGAACCGCTGACGACGACCCGCAGGTTCACCGGCGTGGCCACCGTCTTGTCGCCCGCCATGCCCAGCGTCACCACGCGCTTGAGCAAGCCCGGCCGGCGCGTCTTCTGGCCGGTCGCCCTGATCTCGTAGCTTCGCGCCGCCTCGTCGCGCGCCTGTATCGTGGCGATACCCGAACGTTCGAGGGCCAGGCCGACCCGCACCCAGGTATTGGCCAGGGTATCGGCGACCTGCAATCCGTCTCCGCCCAGGCTTGCAGCGGCACTCATCGGCGGCGCGGCGGCCGGCGGCACGAGCGGCGCGGGAGCGCTGCCGTCGGTGGCGACCGTGGCAGTCGAAGCGCCAGGCTCGGGAATCTGCAGCGCGCCGCTGCGGTTCGGCGCATCGAGATCCGGCGGAACTTCCAGGGGCCGGGCCTGCGAGCTGTTCTTGTAGGCGTCGCTCTTGCTGCCGAACTTGGTGCGCAGGTAGCTGCAACCGCCGAGCAGTGAAAGCAGGGCGATGGCGGCGAGCACGAGGGCAATATTCTTTTTCACTTTGCGGGTTCCATGGTCATTGGATCTGCTCATCCTCGCGATGGGGGCGATGGGTCCGAACCGAGTCCGGCGAGCACGCTCTCGCCTTGTGCATGATACGCCGCGCTCAGTGGAACCAGTGGAAGTCGCAGATGATCGGCGCCCAAGCCCATTCGCTGCAGGCACCACTTGAGAGGTATCGGATTCGGCTCGACGCCGAGCAGTTCATACAACCCGCGCAGCGCCTCGTCAGCCGTCCGGGCATCATTCTCCCTGCCGCCGGCAGCGAGCGTGCAAAGGTACTGCATTTGCGCAGGTGCCACGTTGGCGGCCACCGAGATGACGCCATCGGCGCCCTCCAGGATCGCGCGCGCGCAGGTCGGGTCGTCCCCGGACAGGATACAGAATCCGCCCGACTTCAACGCGAGCAGCTCCCGCATGCGTTCGGGCTCGACCCGCGCCTCCTTGATGCCGACGATATTCGGGTGCGCGCACAAACGCTCCACCGTGGCCGGCAGGATGTCGCAGGCGGTGCGCGACGGAACGTTGTAAAGCAGGACCGGCAGGCCGCCGTGTTCGGCCACTTCAACGTAGTGGCGATACAGGCCTTCCTGGGTCGGGCGCACGTAGGCCGGCGCCACCACGAGGGCCAGGTCCGCGCCGGCATCCGCGGCGAGGCGCGTCTGCGCGACGGTCTTGCGGGTCGACTGCAAACCGGTACCGGCGAGAACCGGCAGCCGGCGCCTGACCCTTTGCAGCGCGAAGCCGAGCAGCTTGACGAATTCTGCGCTTTCGAGCGCCGCGCCCTCGCCCGTCGAACCGGCAACGACCAGGCCGCGCGTACCAGCATCCAGCTGGTAGTCGATCAGGCGACCAAACGCGTCGAGGTCAAGCGCGTCATCGGCGACCCGAAACGGCGTAGCCAGCGCGCATATGCTTCCGGAAAGGTTCAATGTTTGGAGAGCAGGCACGTGCGGAACGCAGGATGGTAGGGTGAAGCCACTCGGAAGTCCATCGACCCGGGGCGCTCCCATCAGCCTCCCTGGAAGTTCCCTTGCGACCCTCCTGAGCGACCAGTATCCTGCATGGGCAGTTCCCGGGAAGCAGGTTCAGGGAGAGGCACCGGTCCGAACGATGAAGGCGGGATAACGTGCAGAAGGGTTGCAGGATGGTTGGCGTGGCGCTGCCCGACGTGGCTCACCGGCCGATGCCGGGATACCGTCCCGCCCGAACGATCCGCGTTGCGCAGATGCCGACATGGCCGTGAAGCAGGCAGGAAAACAAACCTTGAGCGAGCGATCGCCACGCCCCGCCGCGAACGACAATCACTTGTTGATCAGCGTATTCGCCGCTTCCCAGCATTCACCCCTGTTTGCGGTCAGCAAGCGCGTCACCGATTGCGGCTGCAACGTCGCCGAAGCGCGGGTCGCCGCACTGGGATCGGAACTGAGCGTCCAGGTGCTTGCGCAGGGCTCCTGGGACGCGATTGCAAAGCTCGAGAACGCGCTGGCCAAGCTCGATCGCGACGGCGAGTTGCGCCTGACCCATTTCCGCACCAGCGCCAAGCAGCAGCAGAACACCTTCCTGCCCTATGTGGTCGAAGTCATCGCTGCGGACAAGCCGGGCATCCTGTGCCAGCTCGCCGAATTCTTCGCCGGCCACAACATCAGCATCGAGCAGTTGCATTCGACGCGCTATCGCGCCATGCAAACCGGGGCCGACATGTTTTCCGCGCAGATCACGATCGGCATACCGAATACCATGCACCTGGCTGCGTTGCGCGACGATTTCCTCGAGTTCTGCGATGGCCTGAATCTCGATGCGATCATGGACCCGATGAAATTCTGACCGGAGTACACCTCAGGCACATGAGTGACAAGACAACGATCCGCATCGGCAAGCGCGTACCCGCGCTCAAGGGCACCATCGATGACGGCAGCAGCCTTGATCTGAAGTCACTGCGCGGAAAATGGGTAGTCGTCTACTTCTATCCGAAGGATGCGACGCCCGGCTGCACCAATGAAGCCGGGGATTTCCGCGACCTGCACGCCCGCTTCCGCAAGCTCGGCTGCGAGATCATCGGCGTGTCGCGCGATTCGGCCGCCTCGCATGCCCGGTTCCGAATCAAGCAGGAACTGCCGTTTTCGCTGGTCGCCGATGTCGATGAAACCTGGTGCAAGGCCTTCGACGTGATCCACGAAAAGGTCCTCTATGGCAAGCGCCATCTCGGCATCGTGCGCAGCACGTTCCTGATCGACCCCGAGGGCGTGCTGCGCGCGGAATGGCGAGGCCTGAAAGTCCCCGGACACGCCGCCGCGGTGCTGGAGCAGCTCGCAAGCGCGTGACCGGCCGGACTCCTCCGCTCCACCGCCCGTCTCCGCAGCGTTCCCGCTGCGGCAATTTCCGTACTCCCATTGAGGCTCGTGCATGACTCGAGGCAAGCGCATCTACGTACTCGACACCAACGTGCTGATGCACGATCCGACGTCCCTGTTCCGCTTCGAGGAACACGATGTCTTCATTCCCATGACGGTTCTCGAGGAACTCGATGCGGCGAAGAAAGGGCAATCCGAGGTTTCGCGCAACGCGCGCCAGGTCAGCCGTTTCATCAACGAGCTGATCGAGAACGACAAGCAGCGCAAGATCGCCGATGGCCTGGACCTGCGCCTGCCGCAGGGACTCAGGCTCGACCAGAACCCGAAGGTCGGCCGGCTGCACTTCCAGACCCAGGCCGGCGAGAACGGCAATGGCAGGAAACGCGGCCTTCCTGACAACCTCATCCTCGCCTCGGTCGTCGCGCTCTGCGAGGCGCACCCCGAAGTTCCGGTGGTCCTGGTCACCAAGGACATCAACCTGCGCATCAAGGCATCGATCGCCGGGATCACCGCCGAGGACTACGAGAACGATCGCGCACTCGACGATTTCAGCCTGCTTTATGCCGGTCACAACGAACTGCTTGTGGA
>DAIMYT010000011.1:31400-35212 GCA_036734345.1 Dokdonella sp.
GGACGCCGGCGCGCTCGCGCGGGACCCGGCCGAGGACTAGGAGGCCGAGCGGCCCCTCGACCATGGCGCCTGCGTTTAGGCCGCCCCCACCCACCGGCCGGTGGATTTCTGGGACCGCCACGCCGACCTGCGCTCCTGGTCGGAACGCGGGCATACCTACTACGAAGTGACCATGGGCGCGGACGAGGACTGGCATCCGCACCAGTTCCTGTACCTGCCCGGCGACAACGAAGTCGAACTCCGGGTCATGAGCCTGAACGAAAACAAGGCGATCCTGCAGATTGTCGATGACTATTTCAGCGGATCGCACACGGTCTGGGGAATCCAGGCACGCAACCGGGAACAGAACTTCGCACTCAACGCGCTGATGGATCCGGAGGTGGATTTCGTCAGCCTGCTCGGCACCGCCGGTACCGGCAAGACCCTGCTCGCGCTCGCCGCAGGGCTGGCCCAGGTCATGGACCAGCAGCGCTATCGCGAGATCATCATGACCCGCGCAACGGTCTCGGTTGGCGAGGACATCGGCTTCCTGCCAGGCACCGAGGAAGAAAAGATGACCCCCTGGATGGGTGCCCTGACCGACAATCTCGAAGTGCTGACTTCACCCCAGGAAGGCGGCGCCTGGGGACGCGCGGCGACCAACGACCTGCTTGCCTCGCGCATCAAGATCCGCGCCATGAACTTCATGCGCGGACGAACCTTCCTCAATCGCTATGTGATCGTCGACGAGGCGCAGAACCTCACGCCCAAGCAGATGAAGACCCTGATCACGCGCGCCGGCCCGGGCACCAAGATCATCTGCCTCGGCAATGTCGAGCAGATCGACACACCCTACCTGACCGAAACAACCTCCGGATTGACCTATGCGGTCGATCGCTTCAAGAACTGGGGGCATTCGGCACACCTGACCCTGCGCCGCGGCGAACGTTCGAGACTCGCGGACATCGCCTCGGAAGTGCTGTAGCAGCCGGGATTTGGGATTTGGGATTTGGGAGTCGGGATTCGTCAGAAGCGCAAGCGCGCTACGCCCTGGCCTATCCCGACTGACCCGTCAGCGCCGGAATCCTAGAAGCGCATGGCCCAGGCGGCTTCGTACTCGACCTGGTTTCCGGTGAACCGGTCGGTCGAGCGATAGCTCGGCAGGCCGAGGAAATACGGAGCGCTCGAATAGACGGCCTGGATGCTCAGCGTCGACTGCCTGCCCGTGGCCCGCGCGTAACCGAGGGCGACCGTGCGGTCCGCAGGCGAGGATCCGAGTGCCGTGCGCAGCAGGGCCGATGTCGGCGACGGCTGCTGGCGCGTGGTGTAGCGCAGTTCCAGGTTGCCGAGCACGTCGTTGCGCCAGGTCCATCCCGCCGAATAGACGTTGAGATCCTGCCAGGCGAAGACCGGACTGGCGCCACTGCCGAGCAGCGCCAGGAAGCGCCTCGGCAGGGCCGGGCTGGTGAACGGGGTGACCTCGCTGTACATCACGCGCTGCACGCCGACATCGAAACTCAGGGCGGGCGTGAGTGCATAGCTGACACCGAAACTGGCGCTGGCCGGGATATCGAACTGTCCGGGATCGGAATAGACGCCACGCAGGTTGTTCAGCGCATCCATGTTGACCCGCGACTGGTAGGCCGCACCCCAGCTCAGGCGGTTGGTCAGGAAATTGCCGACGTCGAAGCGCAGGCCGGCGCCATAGGAGGACTCTCCAGGCACGACGGGCCACAGTGGCATGCCGTCGCGCAGCGAGCTTTCACCCATGCCCAGAGTGACGAAGCGCTGGTAGGCGAGAATGCCGGTCACGCCGAACGTGCCCGCATCACCCCAGCGGCTGACGAATGACGGCGCGACGACGGTGCGCTTCAAGCCGATGCCCGGCAATTCCGAGCGGACGTCCAGCTGCGGGCTGGCCAGCACCGGCACGCGATCATCGACGACCGAATGGGCGACACTGAGATTGAGGGTGGCCGAAGGCTGCTGGCCGATCGCGTAGATCACCGTTGCAATGTCGGCCCTCGACACGGGTTCGTCGGTGACGCGCGGCACGGTGTCTTCGGATGCATGCGCCCAGGCGAACCTTGGGGTGATGCTGGACAGGGCATAGTTGCGCCAACGCTGGGGCACGCCGGCATCTGCAGAAGCGGAGACGGCCAGATCCTGCGGCACCCCTTGCGGGCCTGCTGCACTGGCCGAAAAAGAAAGGGGGAGCGTCAGCCCGAGGCCGATCACTCCCACCCATGTCGCTGCTGTTGATGCCATTGCCCGCTGCATTGCCCTGTTGCTGCGGTTGGGGAAAGGGGTGTGTTCTAATCCGTTGGCGATATTGGCGTAAAAGCAACATCGGGTCAAGCGCGCAACAACCACTGGGGGACAGCATCCCTCTGCGGCTGGATGACGGATCCGGGGGATTCCGCAACGCTCCGACCCAGCCCTTGGCGACGCCCATTGTTGTACAAAACCAACAGAGCCATCCATGCCATCGACCAGACCCTGCCCACCCATCGCATTGACCATTGCCGGCTCGGATTCGGGAGGGGGGGCCGGGATCCAGGCCGACCTGCGCAGTTTTGCCGCCTTCGGGGTGCACGGGCTCAGCGCGATTACGGCGATAACCGCCCAGCACACGCGGGGCGTCGACGCCGTCCGCATGCTGCCGCAGGCTATCGTGCGCGCGCAGATCGATGCCGTGCTCGGCGATTTCCGTGTCGCCGCAATCAAGATCGGCATGCTCGGCACTGCCGCCCTGGCGCGCACGGTCGGCCATGCCCTCGCGCGGCATCGCGCCATCCCACTGGTCCTGGACCCGGTGCTCATCGCCACCAGCGGCGACAGGCTTTCGCGGGGAGGCGTGGTCGCTGCGCTGAAGCGGCACCTGGTTCCGCGTGCAACCCTGCTCACGCCCAACCTGCCCGAAGCGGAACAGCTCGTGGGGCGCAGGTTGCGCTCGCGCGAGGACCTGCTCGAGGCGGCCGAGGAATTGCGCGGCCTCGGCGCGCAGGCCGTGCTGCTCAAGGGCGGACATCTGCGCGGCGCGACCGTGCACGACGTCCTCGTCGGCGCGAATGGCACCGAGTGGTTCAGCCACGCGCGTATCGCGGTCGAGGGTCACGGCACCGGGTGCACCCTGTCGGCGGCCGTTGCCGCCGGCCTCGCCAGCGGATTGCCGCTTGCCGAAGCGGTCGCGGCGGCGATCGATTTCGTCCACCGCGCCCTCGCCCTCGCCTACCGCCCGGGCCGCGGCCGGGTGGTCGTACTCGACCACCTCGGCGCGCGCCCGCCCGTGGTGATCAGGAATTCCGCACGCGCTCGATCAGGGCGTCGGTAAAGGCGGTCGTGTTGCCGGTGCCGCCAAGGTCGGGAGTCAGCCGGTCACGCGCCTCGAGAGTGGCGCGGATCGCTGCGCGGACCTGGCGCGCCTGGTCCTCCAGTTGCATATGGCTGAGCATCTGCGCGGCACCGAGCAAGAGCGCGCACGGATTGGCCACGCCCTTGCCGGCGATATCCGGCGCAGACCCATGCACGGCCTCGAAGATGGCCACTTCGGCGCCGATGTTCGCGCCGGGCGCCAGGCCCAGTCCGCCGACCAGGCCCGCGCACAGGTCCGAGATGATGTCGCCGAACAGGTTGGTGGTGACGATTACGTCGAACTGCTGCGGGTTCATGACCAGTTGCATGCAGGTGTTGTCGACGATCATCTCGTTGAAGGCAATGTCGGGATACTCCCTGGCGACATCACGCGCGACCTTGAGGAACAGGCCCGATGTCGTCTTCATGATGTTGGCCTTGTGCACGGCCGTGACCTTGTGGCGGCGCTGCGTGCGGGC
>DAIMYT010000011.1:35222-48675 GCA_036734345.1 Dokdonella sp.
TTCTTGTCCGCGGAATGCACCTTGCGGCCGCGGGTGCGGGCCAGCTCGAAGGCGTAGCGGACGATGCGCTCGCAGCCGTGGCGGGTGTTGCGGATCAGCGACTGGGCCACCTCGCCGTCCGCCGACAGGGTCTGCCCCTCGGATCCGTAGGCGCCCTCGGTGTTCTCGCGCACCGTGATGATGTCGATGTCTTCGTAACGCGACTTCGTGCCCGGAAACGTGATGGCCGGACGCACATTGGCGTAAAGGTCGAAGCGCTTGCGCAGCTCGACGTTCAGCGAACTGAACCCTCCGCCGATCGGCGTGGTCAGCGGTCCCTTGAGTGCGATCTTGTGCCGCATGATCGCGTCGACCGTATCCTTGGGCAGCAGCTCGCCGACTTTTTGTTGCGCCGCAACGCCCGCATCCACGTATTCGTAGTCCAGGCCGACCTGCAGCGCGTCGAGTACGCGTACCACCGAATCGACGATCTCGGGGCCGATTCCGTCGCCACGAATAACGGCAATTGTCTGGCTCATCAGGGAATTTGCTCCGCGGTTCAGGGTTGCCGAAGTCGGCAAAGGGCGCGCATTATCCGGAAATGACGGTGCATCGCACAACCAAGGCGTCCATTGGCGCGCAATGCGTCCAGCGCATGGCCGGCCTCTGCCTGCTGCTGGTCGCCTTGTTGTGTGCGCCTTTGCAAGCCCGCGCGAACCTCGTGGACGACGATCTGCAGGTCCGCCTGGTCAGCGCCTCGCCGATGGCCCCGCAGTGGCCGCCCGACCTGCTCATCGAGGGCAACTGGCCCACCTCCTGCCTGCCCGGCGTTGTCCGCACATCGCTGGAAAACGACCATGTCGATGTCCTGCTGCGCAGCACGGGCACCCGCTGCGCGGCCAACGTCACGCCCCTGAGCCTGAAGGTCAATCCCGCACGCGAAGCAGGCCTTCGCCAGCTGGCTTTGGGCATCTTCCAGGTTCGGCTGTACCTGCTCGGCGCCGATGGTGCCAGCGAGTTGCTGGCTCTGCGGCTGTTGCGATCCGGCGGCGACGACACCTCGTCGCGACCGGAAAGCGGATTCTGGTGGTCGGTCTCCACGGCCAGCTTCGCCCCGCCGCTGGCAGGCAGCGGCCTGTCGATCGAACAGCAGGGCGAAAACCTGGCAGTTACCCTGCTCAGTTACCAGGCTGGCGCGCCGGTATGGTATTTCGGCAGCGCCAGGATGCCGGGCAACATCGTGCGCATCCCGCTGGTCCGCATGGTCGGGGGCGACGAGCCGTTCAACGGGGCGAATACAGGCCCGGGAGCCGAACCTGCAATGTCGCTCAACCTGCAGTTCCTCAGCCCTGCGCACGCCGGCGCCTGGCTGGTCCGGCCGCGTCCCGGCCTGGCCCAGGGCATCGAGGTGCAGGAGCTGAACCTGCTGCGGCTGCCGTTCGAAACCGACCGCAACGGGGCCAGCTGGAAGGGCCAGTGGGCACTGATCGTGGACCAGGCCGTCGATGCGCGCCTGTATGATCTGGCAGAGCTGGTCACCGCGGATGCCGAAAGCTTCCAGCTGCGCGACGCTTCGGGCGATGTGAGCCTGCATTGCCGGCTCGAGACGATCGGCGGCCATCCGGTTCCCGCCTTCTGCACGCTGGGCAAGGGCAGCGGGATACTCGCGGACTTCGACCGCATCGGGCTGGACAGGCTGTCCGGCCTGACCCCCGACGGCAGGTCGGTGCGCCTGGTGCGCGTGCCGGATTGAGCCCGGGGTTTACGGGCTGCCGGCGCCTGCCACGATCTCGGCCAGCTTGCCGCTGCGATCCGCGGCGACGAGGTCGTCGAACCCGCCGACATGCACGCCGTTGACGAAAATCTGCGGAACCGATCGCCTGCCGCCGGACCGCGAGAGCATCTCATCGCGGCGGACGGGATCCATGTCGATGCGGACTTCAGTGTAGTCCCACCCTTTCTGCTTGAGCAGATTCTTGGCCGCCACGCAGTAGGGGCAGATGGCGGTGGTGAACATCTCGACAGAAACCATGCATGGGACTCCGTATCCAGAAAACATCTTCAGGCTGAAATGGGGCAGGAGTTGGGCGAAACGCCTTGCACACGCGCACTGCCCCTAGCTCCGGTGCGCGCGCCACCCCTGGCTGCAAAGCTTACAGAGGTCGCCGCAAAGCCGGGCATATCACGCTCGCTTAAGGATAGCGGCGTTACACTAGGGCAGCTCTTACTTGTGGGCTGTGCTCAAATGTTCAAGATGAAATGGCTGCCCGCCCTGCTTGCCGCGGCGTGCGTCGGACTGGCCGGCGCGCAGGAGCCGGGTGTCCGCCTGCCTGACATCGGCAGCTCGGCGGCGACCGCGATGTCGCCCGAGGAGATGAAGGCCTACGGCGCGTCGATGTTGCACGAAATGCGGTCCTACAACTACGTGCTCGACGATCCGCTCGTGAACGACTACCTGCACGCGCTCGGCTACAGGCTGGTATCGGTCAGCGACCGGCCCGACCTCGAGTTCACGTTCTTCGTCGTGCGCAGCAACGAGATCAATGCCTTCGCCGCTCCCGGCGGCTATATCGGCGTCAACATCGGCCTGATCAACTCGATGGCCACGGAAGACGAGCTGGCTGCCGTCATCGCCCACGAAATCGCCCACGTCACCCAGCAACACCTGCTGCGCGCATTCGAGGATTCCAGGAAGGCCAGCATCCCGATCGCCCTCGCCATGCTCGGCGCGCTGGTAGCCACGGCCAACCGCAGCGACGACGCCAGCCAGGCCGCCCTGATCAGCGGCGTTTCGCTGATGCAGCAGCGCGCGATCAACTTCACCCGCTACGACGAAATCGAAGCGGACCGCGTCGGCATCCAGAGCCTGGCGCGCGCGGGGTACGATCCGCTGGCCATGGCCGAGACATTCGCCACCATGCAGCGCGTGATGCGCGTCAACGGCATCGACGTACCCGAGTTCCTGCGCACCCACCCGGTCGACGTCAATCGCATCGCCGATGCCAAGGCGCGAGCCGTGCAACTGGACAAGACATTCGCCAGCGCAAACCGCCACGCGGCGATCATCGACGAGGCGCCGGTCGCTGCGGCGCCAGTCGACACCGGACAGCCACTGAACCTCTCCCTGCCGACGACCGGCAGCCTGGTCCGGCCGGCGCTCGTGCCGAAGACATCGACGGACAGTTCGTATTTCGAACTGATGCGCGAACGGGCGCGCACGCTCAACGCCGATTCCGCGAACGGCATCCTGCGCTACTACGCCGACGAACTGAAACGCGGCCCGTCCTCGAACACTTCGGCCAATCGTTATGGCCATGCGCTCGCGCTGGTGCGCGCGCGCCAGGCGCAGGCAGCCGTGGACGAGTTCGGCAAGCTGACCGGAGATTTTCCGCGCAGTTCCGTGTTCCAGCTCGGCATGGCCGAGGCGGAGGACCAGGCCGGCAAGAAGGATGCCGCGTTCAAGCGCTATGAAAAGCTCAGCAACGATTTCCCGGGCAATCGCGCGATCGCCCTGGCCTTCACCGATGCGCTGCTCAATCGCGGCGATGAACGCTCGGCGCAAAGGGCTCAGGACATCGTGCGTCCCCTGCTTGCCCGCTACAGCGAGGATCCCGACCTGCAACGCAGTTTCGCGCGCGCCAACGAACTGGCCGGCGACAAGGTCCGCGCCGCCGAAGCCTATGCCGAGTGGGCCTTCCTCAATGGCCGCGCCGAAGACGCACTGAACCAGCTCAAGGCGTTGTCCAGCAAGGACGACCTGACCTACTACCAGCGCGCCAGGGTCGATGCGCGCATCACCGCGATGACGCCGGTGGTGCTGGATATCCGCAAGCGCGAGCGGCGCGAGACCGAGCCGGGCGAATACAATGGCATTTCGACTTCGTTGCGCTGCCGCTATCAGGAATGTCCCGACATGTCATTGCGACGTAACATTCCTCGGTTGCAATAAAGCTGTCACAAGGAGCCCATTGCGGGGTCCATCTGCGGGAATTTCGTGCAAAAACGCGTGCTGATCGTCGAAGACGAACCGTCCATACGCGACATGGTGGCATTTGCATTGCGCAAGGCCGGGATGGAAGCCATCCATGCCGGCGATGCGCGCAGTGCGCAGACCTCCATCGGCGACCAGATCCCCGACTTGATCCTGCTCGACTGGATGCTGCCCGGCATGACCGGGATCGAACTGGCCCGGCGCCTGCGTCGCGAGGATCTGACCCGTGACGTGCCGATCATCATGCTCACCGCCCGCGGCGAGGAGACCGACCGCGTCAACGGGCTCGATGCCGGCGTCGACGACTACGTGGTCAAGCCGTTTTCCGCACGCGAACTGGTCGCCCGCATCCGCGCCGTCATGCGTCGCGCGCATGGCGAGGACAACGAAGGCGTGATCGAGGTGGCGGGCTTGCGCATCGACAGCGCCGCGCACCGCGTCTTTGCCGGCGACCAGATCATCCCGATCGGCCCGACCGAATACCGCCTGCTGCATTTCTTCATGACCCATCCCGAACGCGTCTATTCGCGCAGCCAGCTGCTCGACCACGTCTGGGGCGGCGGCGTCTATGTCGAGGAACGCACGGTCGACGTGCATATCCGCCGCCTGCGCATGACCCTGCAGCCCCATGGCCTGGACGGCTACGTGCAGACCGTGCGCGGTGCCGGCTACCGATTCTCCGCGAACGTGTGAAGAAGCGCGTCGCACGTCGCCGGGACCAGCTTTTCGGGCTGCTGCGCGCATTCCGGGATGCCGCCGTGGCCCTCCCCGATGCACTGGTCGCCGTCGACGGCGAGCGGCGCATCCGCTGGTTCAACACGGCTGCAGGCAGCCTGCTTGGGCTCGACTACCCCGAGGATCTCGGCGCCCGCCTCGCCGACGCCGTCGAGATTCCCGGCCTGGCCGGGTGGATCGACTCCGGCGGTGCCGAGCCGCTGACCGACGTCACCGCACCTTCGGATTCCGAACTCCATCTGAACCTGCGCCTGATCCCCTACGACGAGGATCACGCGTTGCTGCTCGTGCGCGATGTCAGCCAGCTGCTGCGCGTGGAAAAGATGCGTCGGGACTTCGTCGCCAATGTTTCGCACGAACTGCGCACGCCGCTGACCGTCGTCCACGGCTACCTCGACCTGATCGAGCCCGAGCAGATACCGGAGTTCGAATCCATCATCCGCGAGCTGCGCAGCCAGTCGCGGCGCATGACGCAGATCGTCGAGGACCTGCTGACACTGTCGCGCCTCGATGCGGAAGAAGCCCTGCCGAAATCGAGGGTGGCGATCCGCCCGCTGGTCACCACCCTGCTGCGCGACGCCGAGGGGCTGAGCCGCGGGCGCCACAGCATCATCGCGAGCATCGAAGGCATCCACGACCTGCAGGGTTCCTCAAGGGATCTCTACAGCGCCTTTTCGAACCTGGTCAGCAATGCAGTCCGCTACACTCCCGTTGGCGGTAAGATCCGCATCGTATGGACCAGCGATGCCAGTGGCGGACGCCTGAGCGTGAGCGACACCGGCCCCGGCATTTCGCCGCACCACTTGCCGCGGCTGACCGAGCGCTTCTATCGTGTTTCCCCCAGCCGATCGCGCGAGACGGGCGGCACGGGACTGGGGCTCTCCATCGTAAAGCACGTCCTGCAGTTGCATGATGCACACTTGGAGATCCAGAGCGAGCTCGGCGCAGGCAGTACATTTACCTGCGTATTTGGCGCCGAACGGCTGCTGGCACCGGAGTTTCTGTCGGAGGAAGCCTGAAATGAATTCGTCCCTGGTCGAGTCAAGCGTTGACGCTGCCGGCACCGGCAATGCGCCAGCGGGCTTGCCCGGGCCGCTGGCGCGCAGCGACTTCAGCGATCCTTCCCTGTACCTGAATCGCGAGCTCGCCCAGATCGAGTTCAATTTCCGGGTCATGGCGCAGGCCGAGGATCCGCGCAACCCGCTGCTCGAACGCCTGCGCTTCATGTGCATTTCCTGCACCAACCTCGACGAGTTCTTCGAGGTCCGCGTCGCCGTGCTCAAGCATCACCATGCGTTCGGCGAAGGCCAGCCACGCGCCGATGCCCTGTCGATCAGCGAGATCCTCGCCCTGATCCGCACGCGCGCGCTTGCCCTGGTCGAAAAGCAATATGCGTTCTGGAACAACACGCTGTTGCCGGAACTCGAGCGCGAGGGCATCCGCTTCCTCACCCGCGATGTCTGGACCAACAAGCAGAAGCGCTGGCTGCAGGGCTACTTCCGCAACGAGACCCTGCCGGTCCTCTCCCCGCTCGGACTCGATCCGGCGCATCCGTTTCCGCGCATCCTCAACAAGAGCCTGACCCTGGCGGTCGTGCTCGAAGGCCGGGATGCGTTCGGCCGCGAGGGCCACATGGCCCTGCTGCGCGCGCCGCGCTCGCTGCCGCGCATCATCCGCCTGCCGGAAGAAATCGCCGAGGGCAGCACGTCATTCGTGTTCCTCGCCGACCTCCTGCACGAATTCATGGACGAGCTGTTCCCCGGCATGCGCGTCAAGGGCTCCTACCAGTTCCGCGTCACCCGCAACAGCGAACTGGTCGTCGACGAGGAAGAAGTCGAGAACCTGGCCCTGGCCCTGCGCGACGAGCTGCGAGGCCGCGGCTACGCCAAGGCCGTGCGACTGGAGGTCGGGTCGAACTGCCCGCGCGCCATCACCAGCCTGCTGGAACAGAACTTCGAGCTGAGCGACCAGGATGTCTACCTGTGCGAAGGTCCGGTCAATGTCAGCCGCAGCGTCGCCATCTACGACCAGATCGATCGCCCCGATCTCAAGTTCCCGACCTTCGTGCAGCGCGCACATCCGGCGGTCATCGAGGGCGAAAGCCTGTTTGCGGCGATCCGTGAGCGCGACATCCTGCTCCACCATCCGTTCGATTCCTTCGTCACCGTCAGCGAACTGGTCAAGCAGGCCAGCCTCGACCCCGGCGTGCTGGCGATCAAGCAGACCCTCTATCGCGCCGGCAACGATTCGCCGCTGGTCGACCACCTGATCGAGGCGGCCCGCCTCGGCAAGGATGTGACCGTGGTCGTGGAACTGCGTGCCCGCTTCGACGAGGAGGCCAACCTGCGCCTGGCCAATCGCCTGCAGGAAGCCGGCGTACAGGTTGTTTACGGCGTGGTCGGCTACAAGACCCACGCCAAGATGCTGCTCATCGTTCGTCGCGAAGCCGGCGGCCTGCGCCGCTACGTGCATCTGTCCACCGGCAATTACCACCAGATCACCTCGAGCATCTACACCGATTTCGGCCTGATGACCGCGGATCCGGAGATCGGCGAGGATGCCCACCTGTTGTTCCTGCAGCTCTCCGGCCTGGGCCCGATCATCAAGCTCAAGCACCTGCTGCACTCGCCGTTCACCCTGCACAAGGGGCTGATGGCGAAGATCGAGCGCGAAACCGCACATGCGAAAGCCGGCAAGCCCGCGCGGATCATCGCCAAGGTCAATGCACTCAACGAGCCGGATGTCATCGAGCGGCTCTATGCGGCCTCCTGCGCCGGCGTGCAAATCGATCTGATCATCCGCGGCGCCTGCACGCTGCGACCGGGAATTCCAGGCGTATCGGAGAACATCCGCGTGCGCTCGATCGTCGGCCGCTTCCTCGAGCACAGCCGCGTGTACTGGTTCCAGAACGACGACACGCCCGAAATCTATTGCTCGAGCGCGGACTGGCTCTATCGCAACCTGCTTCGCCGCGTGGAAACCTGCTTCCCGATCCGCGATCCGAAACTCGCCCGGCGGGTTTACGAGGAATCCCTGGAAAACTACCTGGCCGACAACACGCAGGCCTGGCAGCTCGAGGCCGATGGCAGCTATAAGCGGCTGCAGCCGGGGGATCAGCCGCCGCATACGGCCCAATTGACCCTGCTCAAGAAGCTTTGCCCGTGAAGGCAGTCCGGCTTCCAGTCGATATCCGCGATGGCGACCTGATCGCCGCGGCCGATATCGGCTCGAACAGTTTCCATCTGGTCGTCGCGCGCTACACCCATGGCGAACTGCGCGTGATCGATCGCCTGCGCGAAAGCGTGCGGCTGGCCGCGGGATTGCGCAAGGACGGCTCGCTCACGCCGGAGCGACGCGAATCGGCGTTCAAGTGCCTGGCCCGATTCGGCCAGCGCGTGGCGGGATTCCAGCCGGGCTGCGTGCGTGCAGTCGCCACCAATACGGTGCGCCAGCTCAGCAATCCGCAGGCATTCCTGTTGCCGGCGGAAACCGCGCTCGGCCACCCGATCGAGGTGGTTTCGGGCCGCGAGGAAGCGCGCCTGATCTACCAGGGCGTCGCCCACGGCCTGCCCCTGACGGAACATTTGCGGCTGGTCATCGACATCGGCGGCGGCAGTACCGAGTTCATCATCGGCCGCGGCTACGAGGCGCTCGAGCGCGAGAGCCTGCAGGTCGGCTGCATCGCCAGCACCTTGCGCTTCTTCGAGGACGGAAAGATCACGGCGCGCCGCTGGAAACAGGCGCAAGCCGAGATCGCAGTCGAACTGCAGCAGTTCGGCGCGCATTATCGCGAGCGCGGCTGGAGCGAGGCGATCGGCTCGTCGGGCACGATGAAGGCCATCGCCGGCATCGTCCAGGCCAACGGCTGGTCGGACCAGGGCATCACGGCAAAATCGCTGGCGATCCTCAGGGAAACACTGATCGAGGTAGGCCACAGCGACCTGCTCGACCTGCCCGGACTTTCCAGCGACCGCGTGCAGGTCATCGCCGGCGGCGTCGCCATCCTCGATGCGATCTTCAATACGTTCGGGCTGGAACAGATGAACGTCTGCGAGACCGCGATGCGCGAAGGCCTGCTCTACGACATGCTGGGGCGCGCCCTGCATACGGACTCGCGCAGCACGAGCATCGGTGCGCTCGCCGAACGCTACGGCGTCGACCTCGACCAGGCATCGCGCGTCATGGAGACCGCAAACGCCCTCTTTGCGCAAGTCTCCAACGGCTGGCAACTCGACGCGATGGCCCAGGAGACCCTCAACTGGTGCGCACACGTCCATGAGATCGGACTGGCCATCGCGCACAGCCAGCATCACGCCCATGGCGCCTACATCATGGCCAACTCCGACCTGGCCGGATTCAGTCGCCAGGAGCAGCAGCAACTCGCCGCGATACTGCGATCGCACAGACGGCGACCCGACGCCGATGCCCTGCGCGGCCTGCCGCAGCGCATGCAGCCGACCACGCAACGCCTCACCGCCCTGCTGCGTCTCGCCGTGCTCCTGCACAGGGCGCGCAGCGAGGAAGCACTGCCGCCGATCCGCCTTGCCGCCGATGGCGGCCAATTGACCCTGGAACTGCCTGGTTCCTGGCTGGACAACCACCCGCTGACCCGGATCGACCTCGAGCAGGAGCGCGACCATCTCAAGCAGATCGACATCAAGCTGGCGGTCAGCAAGTCGAGCAGTCGCGTGATTGCCGCCTGAATCGGCGCAAGAGGCCCGGCGCGAATTGCACCGGGCCGGCCAGCTTCCGGACGCAGTCCCTGGTCCCGCAGTGTTCGCCGGCCAGTCCAGCGCTTATGATGTGCGGACCATTTTCCGCCACCGAGGACCCTCGACCATGCAGCGAACCATTCGATCCCGGAAGTTCCGCACCCTGCTTTCCCTTGCCATGGTCCTGCTGCTGCCGCTGTGCGCATTTGCCCAGACCAAACCGGCCACGCCGGCGGCCAAGCCTGCCGCGGCAGCCCCCATGGCACCAGCCGTGAACCCCAGGGTTCTGATCAAGACCAGCCTCGGCGACATCACGCTTGAACTGAATGCCGAGAAGGCGCCGAAAAGCGTCGAGAATTTCCTGCAGTATGCGAAGGATGGCTTCTACAACGGCACCATCTTCCATCGCGTGATCGACAACTTCATGATCCAGGGCGGCGGCTTCACGCCAGACCTGCGCCAGAAGCCGACGCGACCGTCGATCCCCAACGAGGCGAAGAACGGGCTGTCCAACAAGCGTGGCACCGTCGCCATGGCACGCACGCCCGATCCGAATTCCGCGACGGCCCAGTTTTTCATCAACCTGGTCGACAACCGCAATCTCGACTACGTCAGCGACGAGCGCGCCGAAACCTGGGGTTATGCCGTGTTTGGCAAGGTCGTCGAAGGCATGGACGTGGTCGACAAGATCAAGGCCGTTCCGACCGGTCCGAAAGGTCCGTTCCGCAGCGATGTGCCGACGGCCGATGTCGTGATCGAGAAAGTCGAAATACTGCCCTGACCTGCGTTTTTCCTTCTCCCGCCCGGCGGGAGAAGGGCTTTTCGCGCTGTCAACTTGCTTCATCGGAGGCACCTCGCGCGCCGCCCACCTCGGCCGGTGCTCCTCCTTCTCCCGCCGTGCGGGAGAAGGACCCGCATGGGGATGAGGGGCTCCTGAAGCAGTCGCCTGGAAATTTGAGCTGGCGAAGCACACCCTCACCATAGCGCATTCTGCGACAACGACACTTCGCTGACAGACCCAGATATCGCACATCCGCTCCGCAAGGCTGCCGATCAAACCCGATGAAAACACTCTTCATCTCCGACCTGCATCTCGACCTGTCGCGTCCTGCGATCATCGGGCAGTTCGAGGCCTTCATCCGCGACGAAGCGGCAAAAGCCGATGCGCTCTACATCCTCGGCGATCTTTTCGAAGCCTGGATCGGCGACGACGCGGAAGACGAAGTCGGCAAGCGCTTCGTCGCCGCCATGCGTCCGATGCGCGAGGCGCGCAAGCCGTGCTTCTTCATGCACGGCAACCGCGATTTCCTGCTCGGCGAACGGTTTGCGCGGGAAGCCGGAATGACCCTGCTGCCAGACCCGTCAGTCATCGACCTTTACGGGACGCCGACCCTGCTCATGCACGGCGACAGCCTGTGCACCGACGACGCCCCATACCAGGCATTCCGCAGGCAATCACGCTCGCCCGAATGGCAGCGCCAGTTCCTCGCCCAGGACACGCAGTCTCGCCAGGCCTTCGCGAGCCAGGCCCGCCAGGAAAGCCAGCGCTACACCGGAAGCAAGGCCAACGCCGCCATCATGGACGTCAATCAGGACGCCGTGATCGACGCGATGCGCGCAGCGAAGGTAACCCGCCTGATCCACGGCCACACCCACCGCCCGGCCACCCATCGCTTCAACATCGACAACCAGCCCGCAGCGAGAAACGTTCTAAACGACTGGTACCAGGTTGGTGGCGTATTGCGTGTCATACAAGGCCAAGCTCTCCATGCAGAACTCGGCGAATAATTGTCCTGCGATCAATTCCCCCCTCAACGAAATCTAAGAAATTCAATCGCGATCAAGTTCATTGTTAGGAATTAAATAGAACTCTACTTGGCAACTACTCTCTGCGGGGTGCTAAGCGCCTCCTTTAGACCGCTGGAATAAACCACACCTATGTAGTACCAGTAATCCTCTCCAGCGCTCGCATGCAAGTCCCGCCAACGATAAATGGAAGTCCCCGCAGGCCCATTCGAAAGCTTAGAAATTATCTCATCGTTTGCCCGCGCGAAAGGCCCAGATAGAGACTTTGATCGATAGATCTCATATCCAAAAATGGGTCCTTCATTTGCCATTTCCCATTTCAGAAGTGGGCCACGACCAACCGGTGCCAGCATTTCTACAGGCTTTGGCGCATTCACCGCCGAGTTCAGGGCGGATGTAACTGAGCGCTGTGAGCTTGCAGATATCTCGAGCTCTTTGTTGAGGTCACGAATAACCGTATCCTTGCCAATTACCGATCCCCCAAACGGTATTGGCAGCTCCGCGTCATAGTCCGGAAACGCTATTCGAAGTATGCCTCTGGGCGCCTCCCCGAGCTTTTGCTCCGGCAAATCTATTTTCAGTATCTTGCACAAAGCGCTGATCGGAGTGCACTCCTCAGTTCTGGTGTTCGCTTTCGTTCCAGAGACGGATACACCACCAATACGGAGCCTAGTATTCGCTACATCCTCCAAACGTACTGCTTGCTCGGCACTCTGACCTTCACGAATGATCGAGAAATCTATTGCATTCGTACTAGGCACAACAGCGCCTCTTACTTCTCCTCGAACATGTACGCTAGCTTTACTCTGAATGCTGTTGTCTGTCCCAAGCAAGATTGTTTCGTCGAATAGGCCCCAAGGCATTTTTGGGTCCGCCGTCAATGTTAAAGAGCGACCACCGTCGGTAATGCCAGCTTTAATCCACGAGCTCTTCTGCAAGATCGAAGTGATTCGAACTTCTATTCCCGGCCGACTCTCGACGAAAAGTTTTTTCCGAAAGGGTTCTTTGTAGTTGACCAAACCCAAATCGAGAGACAAGGAAGATGGATCCACGATCCAGTCCGCGAATCCTCTAATCGCTATTTTTGCTATCGGCTTGGCCTGCTCGTTGGAATATGCATAAAAAATATGGGCGAATAGTCCGACATTGTCGCTACCAAGCAGAGTAAAGCGCACCGTTGTTGAATCTCCTGGCATCAACTTGTGCGGCACAAACTTGATGGTAGCGCCTGCATTTTTTTGAGCACTTTCTATGCGATCAATCCTCACTGAATCGGCATTCGTGTTGATCAGCACCACATTCGCGGATATCCCGGAATATTGGTATACAATTCCAACGTCAGCAAAACTGACCTCTAATTGATGAATTGTCTCCGTTGCTTTGGATGAATCCGCCTCAACTTCCGCAGCGATAAGTTGACCAATACTTGCTTGAAACAAGACTATAAAAACTAAATACATTATCCCAGCATGTAACTTCCCGCAATAAGACAAATTATTCATGAGAACACGCATAGGAATGCTCAAATATTCGATTCTTGAGAATCATGGAAATATCCTAGAAAAGACGCGGTGCTCCTTGGGCTGCACGTTTTGCAATCCCTGCTCAGACACGCAGACAAAACTTTGCAAAAAAAAGGGCCTGCACTGAGCAGGCCCTTTGGTCAGCCTGTCTACAGACTGTTATTCCACACTGAAGTTCTTGAGCGACACGGGCAATGTGCCGGTGACATCCACCGTGGAAGGTACGCATCCCGAAGCGGATGAAGTTGAGTCGATTACGAGATAGTAGGTTCCAGCAGCCAAAGTGGGAGTCTGCGCATTCGGAATAGTTACCACTTCGGCAGCACCCGGACCAGCGTTGTCTGCATCCGCCACGCAGTTCGCCGTCTGCGCGCAGCCTGGCCCGATCAGAAAGATGGCATGATCATAGCCCGCGGAATTCGGCGTCACTGTGATGCTGAAATTGTTTGGCGAACCCACGTTCACTTGGTAGACCGCGCTCGTGCCGATAGCAGAAACACTTCCACCGCAGATCGAATCAAACTCATCTGCAGCAGTACAAGCGGACTGGAACGAACTTGGGGACGTGGTTACCGGACCTCCGGGCGATGCGCAAGTCTGCGCAAGCGCAGACTGTCCCGAAAGTGCAACGGCCATGATTGCCATACCAGAGATCAATTTATTCACGGATATTCCCTCATTGCAGGTGATTAGTAATTCTTTTCTCG
>DAIMYT010000012.1:0-4364 GCA_036734345.1 Dokdonella sp.
ACCCGGCGCGTACCGGCACGGTGGTCAACGCCGGCATCCGCTGGTTCGAACTGCGCCGCATCGGCAGCGGCAACTGGACGCTGCAGCAGGAAGGCACCTACGCGCCCGGCGACACCAGCACGCACCACCTGCTCGGCACGATCGCCAGCGACAACAAGGGCAACATCGCGCTCGGCTACAACAATACCAAGACCAGTTCGCCGACCGTCTATGCAAGCCTCGGCTACACCGGCCGCATGGCCGCCGATCCGTCCGGCGTCATGACCCTCGGCGAAAACAACGTCGTCTCCGGCGCAGCAGCCGAGACCTCGGGACGCTGGGGCGACTACTACCAGATGGCGGTCGATCCGTCCGATGACTGCACGTTCTGGATGGTCGGCATGTACCGTCCGTCCGGCAGCTGGAACACCCGCATCCAGGACTTCAAGTTCAGCGACTGCGGCGCGGCACCGAGCACCTATTCGATTTCCGGCACGGTCTCGACCGGAACCGGTGTCGGCATCTCGGGCGTCACGGTCAGCACCGGCGCGGCCAGCACGACGACCAACTCGAGCGGCGCCTATACGCTCACCAGCCTGGCCAACGGCAGCTATACGCTGACCCCGAGCCTCGCTGGCTACACGTTCTCGCCGACCAGCCGCAGCGTGACCGTGAGCAGCGCCAACGTGACCGGGCAGAACTTCACCGGCACCGCGGCCAGCAACAATCCGCCGGTCGCCAACTTCAGCTTCACCACCAGCGGCCTGGTCGCCAACTTCACCGACAGCTCGACCGACAGCGACGGCACGATCGCCTCGCGCTCGTGGAACTTCGGCGACAGCACCTCCTCGACCGCGACCAACCCGAGCCACACCTATGCAGCGTCGGGAACCTACAGCGTCACCCTGACGGTGACCGACAACGGCGGCGCAACCAACGCGACCACCAAGTCGGTGACGGTCACCGGCGGCGGCACGGTCCTGCAGAACGGTGTCGCTGTGACCGGCCTCGCCGCAACGACGGGCAACGACCTCAACTACACGATGAACGTGCCCGCAGGCGCGACGGGACTGACCTTCGTGATGTCCGGCGGCACCGGCGATGCGGACCTGTACGTGAAGTTCGGCAGCGCGCCGACCGACACGGTCTATGACTGCCGCCCCTATGCCAGCGGCAACTCGGAGTCCTGCCCGATCGCCACGGCACAGGTCGGCACCTACTACGTCCGCGTGAAGGCCTATTCCACGTTCTCCGGCGTCTCCCTCACCGGCAGCTACTCCATCGCCAGCAATTCGCCACCGGTCGCGAACTTCAGCTTCACGACCAGTGCGTTGGTGGCGAACTTCACCGACAGCTCCACCGACAGTGATGGCACGATCGCCTCGCGCTCGTGGAATTTCGGCGACAGTACCTCGTCGACCGCGACCAACCCGAGCCATACCTATGCCGCGGCCGGCACCTACAGCGTCACCCTGACGGTCACCGACAACGGTGGCGCGACCAACGCGACCACCAAGTCGGTGGCGGTCAGCAGTGGCGGTGGTGGCTGCACGCCATCCGGAACCGTGCTTTGCAATGGCACCGTCATCAGCGGCCTGTCGGCGACCAAGAGCAACTGGACGTCGACCTATACGCTGGTAGTTCCCGCAGGTGCGACCAACCTGTCATTCGTGATGTCGGGCGGCACAGGCGACGCCGATCTCTATGTTCGCCTTGGCGCAGCACCGACCACGACCAGCTACACCTGCCGTCCGTATACCTCGGGCAACAGTGAAACCTGTACGTTTGCCGCACCCACGGCAGGCACCTACTACGTGAAGATCCGGGCCTACGCGACGTTCTCCGGAGTGAGCTTCACGTCGAGCTATACGCCGTAGGCTGCAAATCAGCTGTATCGCCAGAAATGGCAACAAGACGGCGGCCGGAGCAATCCGGCCGCCGTTTCCATTTGTCGATCCTGTGCAGCAGGCCGAACCGGTGCGCGTACCTCAGCGCAACTGGCTGTCCTTGCTGCCGCGCCGGTTGTAGCCGGCCGACTTGCGAACATCGCGGTCGCTTGCCTCCTGGCAGGCGACGCACAGGCGCACACCTGGGACGGCCTTGCGCCGCGCCTCGGGAATCTTCGCCTCGCATTCCTCGCAACGGCTCAGGCCAGGGCCATCGCGCAACTGCGTGCGCGCGCGCTTGATGCCGTCCTTGATGGTCGCGTCGATCTGGTCCTGGACCGCACCATCACCTGCCCAGCCGGTTGCCATGTTCGTCTCCAGCAGCGAATTCGGTTCCAACGGGTCACAAGGTAAGGATTGCGCGCACGGAATCAAGGATTTCGTGCGTTCCGGCACCACCGGACACGCTCCGCAAACGATATGGATCGCCAACGAGACCGCTCTGCGGCAAAATGCGCCGCCCCGGCGCCCCGGCATCACCCAGCACAACCGATCAACGCAGGACATTTGCATGAAGGACCTGACTGAAGGACCAATCGCCGGGCATATCGTCCAGATGGCCGTGCCGATGGCGATCGGCATGCTCATCCAGACCCTGTATTTCCTCGTCGATCTGTACTTCGTCGCCCAGCTCGGCGACGCGGCAATCGCCGGCGTCAGCCTGGGCGGAACGGTCATGTATATCGTGCTGGGCCTGACCCAGATGCTCGGTGTCGGCACCGTGGCCCTGATCTCCCACGCGGTGGGACGCAAGGATGCTGCCGACGCCAACCTCGTGTTCAACCAGTCGCTGGTCATTTCCGCGCTCTGCGCCGGCCTGACCCTTTTCGCCGGATACGGACTGGGCAGAAGTTATCTGCACTCGATCGGCGCCGATGCGGCAACGACCATGGCGGGCATCACCTATCTCGACTGCTACCTGCCCGGCCTCGCCCTGCAGTTCGCGCTGATCGCGATGGGATCGGGCCTGCGCGGAACCGGCATCGTCAAGCCGACCATGGTCGTGCAGGTCCTGACCCTGCTCCTGAACATCATCCTCGCGCCGGTCCTGATTGCCGGCTGGGGCACCGGCCATGCGCTAGGCGTCGCCGGCGCCGGGCTGGCGAGTTCGATTTCGATCGCCGTCGGCGTCGTCATGATGGGCGTCTACTTCATGCGCATGGAAAAATATGTCGGTTTCCATGCCGACCTGTGGCGGCCGCGCCTGCATACCTGGAAGCGCATGCTCGCCATCGGATTTCCGGCGGGTGGCGAGTTCGCCCTCATGTTCGTTTTCATGGCGCAGATCTACACCGTCATCCGCGATTTCGGCGCCGCCGCGCAGGCCGGTTTCGGCATCGGCGGGCGCGTCATGCAATCGATTTTCCTGCCGGCCATGGCCATCGCGTTCTCTACCCCGGCCGTCGCCGGGCAGAATTTCGGTGCGCAGAAGCCGGAACGCGTGCGCGAGACCTTCCGCACCGCGGTCATCATGAGCAGCGTGGTGATGGTCTCGCTGACGGTGCTTTGCCACTGGCAACCAGCCTGGTTCATCTCGCGCTTCACCAGCGAACCCGATGTCATCGAAACCGGCGCGACCTTCCTCTCGATCATCTCGCTGAACTTCGTCGCCCAAGGCATCATCTTCACCTGCTCCGGAATGTTCCAGGCGCTCGGCAACACCTGGCCGGCGCTGCTGAGCACGGCGACGCGGCTGCTCGTCTTCGCCATTCCGGTCCTCTGGCTGTCGCGCCAGCCGCACTTCCGCATCGAACATGTCTGGTACGTATCGGTCGCCACCGTCGCCTTCCAGGCGATACTGAGCCTGCTGCTGCTGCGTGGGCAGATGCGCCGGCGCCTGCCGGGCGGCGGCCTCTGGCGCGAAACCAAGCCGGCCGGGAGCGCAACCGGAACGGCGACGTAGGCGGAAACGCCCGGGTCCGACTCAAGGCAGCGCGAACAGTTCCGCGCAGGGCGCAGAACGGGTCCTGGTCCCGGGCTCAGGTCGCGGCCGAGAAATCAAAATCCAGCCGCGGTCCGATCGCGGCAAGCGCCTGTCCACGCAGGTGGTCGACACCGAGTCCCTGCAGGTGGACCAGTGCATTCGTGTCCTCGACGGCATCGACGACCACGAGACGCTGTTTCGATTGCCACGCCTGCATGGCGCCGCGAAATTCGTCGGGCGAAAGCGCGTTCGTGGCGGCGTGCTGCAGCGTCAGTACGTCGACCGGCAGTCTCGCCCATTCCGGCACCTGCCGCAGATTTGCGCTTTTGTCCGCAAGCCCGATGCGCACGCCGAACCGGCGCAGGCGCACGGTTCGCTGGCCAGGCTGCCGGCCCGGGTCGTCGTACCGCCGCAGCATCTGCACGCGGTCGGCGCGCCGGTTGGTGGGCTGGTCACCGAACTGATGGTGGCCTCGGGGAATACGGTCAGACGCGGCGAACCGCTGATGCGGATTC
>DAIMYT010000012.1:4374-48289 GCA_036734345.1 Dokdonella sp.
GGCGCAGGCGCACGAGGCGCATCACGCTGTCCTTGTCGAGCAGGCCTGCGACCGCGTCGAGCTCGACGATCAGCCGGTCGAGCAGATGCTGGCGCCGCTGCAGCTCTGCCTCGAACCAGCGCCACGGCAGGTCCTTCAGGGTTTCAAGTTCAATGGGAACCATCAGTTGCGTGGCGCGACCGCGCACATGTTCCTGCTCGAGCGTCTCGAATGCATGGAACAGGCTCATGCGATCGATCATGACCATGGCGCCGGCATCGCGCGCCAGGCGCAGGTACTCGTTGCGGTAGACGCCGCCGAGCGGGGCGCGGTAGTCGCGCAGCTTGGCGTGGACCGAGTAGAGTTCCACGGCTGCCGAGTTCATCGGCATGAGCGGCTGGTACTCGATAACCACGTTCGTGCCCGCCTTCGCCTCTCTCACCCATTCGCGAATGATCAGAACGCGTTCCGCCGGCATCGGCTCGAACTCGCGGGTCAGCAACCCCTCGCAGCGATTGCCATCGTGGCGATGGGCAATACCCTGCGCCGCATGCGCCGAGGCAAACCACTGGTGCGCGCCATCCGAGGCTTCGGCGCTGGGCGAAAGCGCCAGTCCGACCGAAACCGTCAGCGATTTCGACTCGCCGCCGACAAGGAAGGGCTTTTCCGCGATGCTGGCGCGCAGCTTTTCTGCGAGCGCCCATACGCTTTCGCTGTCAGCACGTTGCACAAGTATGCCGAAGCCGAATTCGAGCCAGATCGTGGTGATGTCGCGCTTTTCCAGGATGCTGGCGAAGCGGGAACAGATCCTCTCCTCAAGATCGAAAATGGCCGTGCGGCTGAGTTCGCCGCCGAGAACGGCTGCCTGGTCGACCTGGATCGCCATCAGCGCGCAGCAATTGTTGCCCTCCGCATTTTTCTCCACGCGGCGCAGGTGGGCAAGGAAGTCCGCGCGGCGAACCATGCCGCCCATCGCCGCCGAAGTGTCCTTCCTGGCGTCATTGGCAGCGCCTAGCGCCGCGACCACGCCGGTCAGGCCGCGGGCCACCGTTCCGCTCAACGCGGGCTTGCCGATTTCCGCCCACGGAGACACAACGAGTGCGGATGCTCCGGGTCCATGCAGGGCGACCGGAATCCTTTCCGGATTTCCACAATTCGACACCGCCCAGCCTGCCTTGAGCCATGGCACCTGCCAGCCTTCGGGCAACTTCTCGCCCGGTGGTATCAACAGGATTGCGTTGCGCTGGCGCATGTCCACCGCGGAGCGCCGCGGTGCTTCGATGCGTTCGTCATCTTCGACACTGCGGGGTTGGGCTGCTTCCATTCTCACGATGGTTCCATCGGGTCGGATCGACAGCCCATGCAATGCAAGTGTCGGGCCACACCCGCTCGCGCGCTGGTGCCGCGCGTTGGCCACTGCGCAGCGACAGCTTGGGACAGCAATTGTCACTACCGACTGGGCACGGAACGTAAGCGAATGTGATGCAATTCACATTGTGTCCGGAGCCCGATCTCCGCGCGCCAGCGAAGCAGGCGCGGTCCACGGCCTGCGCGCAATGACGGGGCAGGTGCCAGGCTGCCGGGTCCGCGCGGGACCCGGCGTGCAATGACCGCTACCAGACCTTGACGCGCTGCTCCGGCGCGAGATAAAGCGCCTGTCCGTGCTGCACCTCGAAGGCCGGATACCAGGCGTCGATGTTGCGTACCGTGAGCGCGCGGTAGCGACCCGGCGCATGTCCGTTGGTCAGGACGAGGTTGCGCAGGGACTGTTCGCGAAACTTGCTGCGCCATACCTGCGCCCAGCCGAGGAACAGCCGCTGCTCCGGGCTGAAGCCGTCGATGGTTTCCGGCGCTTGCCCGGCGTGGGCCATCACGTAGGCGTCATGGGCCGTGGCCAGGCCGGCCACATCGGCGATGTTTTCGCCGAGGGTCAGCTTGCCGTTGACGGCGAGATCGGGAAACGGCCTGTACTGGTCATACTGTGCAGCAAGCGCCGCCCCGGCCGCCTCGAAGCGCTCGAAATCTTCCTTTGTCCACCAGTTCTCGAGCTTGCCCTTCTCGTCGAACAGCGCTCCGTTGTTGTCGAAACTATGGCTGATCTCGTGTCCGATCACGCCGCCGATCGCGCCGTAGTTGATTGCGTCGTCGGCGGCGGCATCGAAGAACGGCGCCTGCAGGATCGCCGCGGGGAAGATCAGCCGGTTCTCCAGCGGGATGTTCAGCGCGTTGACCGTTTGCGGCAGCAGGAACCATTCGCCGCGGTCGACCGGCCGGCCCAGCTTGGCGAGGTTGCGCTTGTACTCGAACAGTTCCGCGCGCCCTACATTGCCGGCGGCATCACCACGCCGCACTTCGAGCGCCGAGTAGTCGCGCCACTTGTCCGGATAGCCCATGCCGACCTGCAGCCCGAGCAGCTTCGCCTTCGCGCGTGCCTTGGTCTGCGCGGTCATCCATCCGGCCGCATCGATGCGCTTGCCGAACGCGTTGATGAGGTTTTTCACCATTTCATCGGCACGCGCCTTGGTCGTGGCCGTGAAGTGGTCGGCCACGTAGATTTCGCCGACCGCCTCGCCGAGTGCGGCATTGGTTTCGTCGACTCCGCGCTTCCAGCGATCGCGCAGTTCCGGCGTGCCGGAAAGCGCCTTGTCGTGGAAGGCAAAGTGCGCATCGACGAACGCCTTAGGAAGATAGGGGGCGGCGCGATCCACGGCGTGGAAACTCAGGTAGTCCTTCCAGGTGGACAGGGGCTCGCTGGCGGCAACGGCCGCCATCCCGGTCACCGCACCGGGTTGCCAGACGATGAAGTCCTGTTGCGCGCCGAGGCCCGCGGCATCGAAGAATGCGTTCCAGTCGATGCCCGGCGCCCTGGCGGCGAATTCGGAGCGTGCCCAGCGATTTGCGCCCTTCTCCACGTCATTGGTGGCGAGCTGCGTCGCGTGCGTTTTCGCGATCGCGATTTCCATGGCCAGGATGCGCGCCGCCCTGGCCTGCACGTCGTCGAAGCCGGCCAGTCCGAGCATTTTTGCGATGTAGGCCTTGTATTGGCTGCGCAGATCGGCCATGCGCCCGTCCTCGAGGTAGAAATCCCGATCCGGCATGCCGAGGCCACCCTGCACCAGGTACGCGGCGTACCTGCCCGGTTCCATCATGTCCGCCGATACCCAGAGTCCGAACGGCCGGTCCGTGTAGTAGTCGGTGGCATTGAGCAGGTCGACGTCGGTGCGCAGCGCCGCGCCGAGCGCCCGCGAAAGCGCAGTCCTGCTGTCGAGGGCCGCGATCGCATCGAGCCCGGTCCTGATCGGCGCGATGCCCCTGGCCTCGATGCCGGCCTCGTCCATGAATGCCGCATAGTAGTCGCCGATCTGCTTGCGCCCCGCGCTCGCCGCCGGATCCGCCGCAGCGGCTTCGAGGATTTCGCGCGTGTCCTTCCGGGCCTGGTCGCTCAATGCGGAAAAAGCACTTTCGCTCGAACGATCCACGGCGATTTCCGTCTGCCTGACCCAGGTGCCATTGGCGTACTCGTAGAAGTCGTCACCCGGACTGACCGTGCGGTCCATCCCGCCCGTGTCGAATCCGAAACTGCCGGGCGCAGCCTTGGCAGCAGGCGCGGGCGCGGCCACGGCCGGCGCCTCGTGCGACGCGGCCGGCGCATCGGCGCCCCCGCCTGTGCACGCGCCGAGCAGCGTGGCCGCAAATACCATCGCCACTGCTGCTGCAGGGCGCCAACGGGAAACCGGGCCGGATGAGATCACGGCATACCTCACTGATGATTGAACAAGGAAAAGACGGATGGCGAGACTAGGGCCAGCGCCCCATCAGGCCAAGTGCCAATGGATGGGTGCCGGCAGACGCGCTGCCAGCCCTGGTCCGAGCAGCCTTGCGGCAGGCGCTGCGCCGGCCACCCGGCCGCCGGTGGATTGTGCCGGCAACAGGGGATAAAGTGCCCTGCAAGGTCGGTTGCTGCAGGACGGAGTTCCCGCAGTGGCCGCATCCGGGGGAGCTCGCCGATGGAATTGATGTTGTGGCGCTGGAGCACGATGGTCCAGGCAACTTCGGTTGTCCTGATCACCGGGTTCCTGATCGCCCTTGCGCACTCGATGAGGCGCGACGAACTGCGAATATGGGTCTGCGCCTGGGTCGCGAACCTGCTCGCCCTGCTCGTAACCATCCTGTTCTGGATCCTGCAACCGGAAGGGCGGCTGGCCTTCGTGGTTGCGGCATGGTCCTACTTCTTCGCCAAGACCCTGTTTGTGGTGCTGCTCGTCGATGGCGCCGCGGGTTTCGTCAGCGGACAACCTGTGCGAAGGTCCTATACACGCCTGCTCGCCATCGTCGCCGCGCTGTCGCTGGCCGCTGCCATGGCGGTCCGAACGGTCGACATGCTCGGCCTCGTGCAATCGGTCGTGATCTGCCTGATGCTCGGTTCGAGTGCGATTTTCCTCGCACGCAAACGATCCGGCCGACTCGGCTGGCTGTCCGCGGGGTTTGCCATCCGTGCCGTGCTCGCGTTCGCCGAAGGCGCCGCCTATGCCGCGCACGCGTTGCTCGACGAGGCCGCCAGGCCAGCGTTCCTGGCGACCTTCCTGTCGGTGCATTCCTCTTTCGACGCAGGCGCGGAATGGGTGATCGCATTGGGCTGCGTGCTCACGCTGCACGGTGCGATCCAGCGCGAACTGACCCAGGCCAACAGCGAGCTGAGCCTGACCCAGGTCCAGTTGCGCGACCTGCTCCAGCGCGACCAGCTGACAGGGGTGCTCAACCGGCGCGCATTGCCTGCCCTGCTGCGCGATTCGCAGGCAGCGGGCGCGTCCATCGTTTTTTTCGACCTCGACGACTTCAAGTCCATCAACGATGCCTATGGCCATCAGGCCGGCGACAAATGCTTGCGTCTGTTTGCCCGCACCCTGCAGGAAATCTTCCCTGCAGGCGATCGTGTCATCCGCTATGCCGGCGACGAGTTCATCGTCATCACCCGGGACACCGACCCCGAAGCCATAGAAGGGCACGTTCGTTCGGTCCGCCTGCAACTCGAACTAGCCATCCATGAAGCGCCTGCGATCGGTTTCTCGCACGGCACGGCGCGGGTGCCGGACCATGGCGATCCCGAGCTGGCGCTGCACGAGGCGGACCAGGCGATGTATCGCGCCAAGCCCGATCGCGCGGCCTAGAGATCGGGCAACGGCCGGGCCGCAGGCACGTCGTGGCTGACATCGGCGGATCTGGAACGGCATCCCGAGAGTGACATCCGGCACCTCGCTTCACGGGCCGGACAGCGCCTAAAGTGTCATCGCCACGCCGAGCGGAGCATCCTATGATCACCAGCTATGCACTTTACAAACTGCTCCACCTCGTGGCGGTCGTGCTGTTCCTCGGCAATGCCACGCTCGGACTGTTCTGGGTCGC
This sequence comes from Dokdonella sp., assembly GCA_036734345.1. Lineage (GTDB taxonomy): Bacteria > Pseudomonadota > Gammaproteobacteria > Xanthomonadales > Rhodanobacteraceae > Dokdonella. The sequence goes on from DAIMYT010000012.1 coordinate 9,757, forward strand.
GCATGCCGAACGCACCCGCGATCCGGCCTTCGTCGGACACGCCATGCAGGGCATCATCCGCGCCGATCGCTGGTTCACCACGCCGGGCGTGATCCTGATAACTGCTGCCGGCATCGCCGCTGCAATGGCGGGCGGCTACAGGATACTGGCCGTCGGCTGGATCGCTGGCTCGATCGGAATGTTCATCCTTTCCGGGCTGGTCTTCGGCTTCGCATTGGCTCCCCTGCAGAAGCGCATCGTCGTCGAAGCAGGTAACGCAGCGGATACCGAAGCGCTGGCAGGATCGTTGCGACGCTGGCACGCGATCGGCTGGGTGGCCGTGACCCCGCTCTGGCTTGCCGTCGCCATGATGGTGCTGAAATGGCCGGGCTGATGCCTGGCCCTGCGGCCTGGACTTCCGATCGGCGGCAAGCTTCCCTGGCGCCCCGCTCTTGTGCCGGCGCGGAACGTCCGCAGAGACCGCCCGCGCGAACCTGATCGATCGGCCCAAGGGGATAGGTGCACTCGCCCGGCGGCCTGCCCTGGGGTACCCTTCGCGCCGTTGCGGCCGGTGCCTGGCGCAAACTCCCTTCCTGCCGAGGCCCCTCAATGTCCGCTCCCTGGTCTGCCGTGCAATCCTGCGCGCGCGTGCTTCTTGTGTTCTTCCTGGCTGCCTTGCCGGCAATGTCTGCGTTCGCGGCCAATCGCGTCGTCCAGTCGCTCGGCGTGGATCGCAACGTCGATTACGCGAGCCTGGCGGCGGTCGGCCCCTGGGACGACCGCAACTACCAGCTCACGGCAGCCGGCGTCGCCCTGCTTTCGGACGATGAAGCCAGCGCACGCGATCCGATCCCGGCATTCTTCCGTGTCGAACTGCGTCGAGCCAATCCGGGCCTGGGCACGACCGGGCCGGCACAGTACCCGCGCAGCGCCCTGCAACGCTTCGAGCGCAAGTACTACGGCTACCTGATCAACGGCCGCATCTACAAGGAACTCCGCGTGGCCAGCGACGGCACCTTCGAAGTCATCCTCGACGACGGCCTGACGCAGAAGGAGTACCTGAAGGCAATGCTGGCCGCCGAGATTCGCGTCAGCGGGCCCGCCCATGGCGGCGCCGAAACCGCGATCGCGATCAATCCGGCCAACACCAATCGTGTCATCGCCGGTTCCAACGGCCCCTACCAGGGCCAGACCATGTGGTACTCGGCCGATGGCGGCACGACCTGGACGCGCCCGACGGACCTGGCCGGCGCCAACATCTGCTGCGATCCGACCGTGGCCTGGTCGGGTGATGGCCTGACCGCGTACACGGCCACGCTTGGCAATGGCGTCTATGTCTATCGCAGCAGCAACAACGGGCAGACCTGGAGCTCTCCGGTCATCGTCCCGACCACCGACGTCAACGTCGACAAGGAATACCTGCACGTCGACACGCAACCGCTGTCGCCGCACTACGAGAATGTCTACATCTGCTGGCATCTCAATGGCGTACAGAAATTTTCGCGCTCCACCGATCGCGGTGCGACCTTCGGTACGCCGGTGAGCTTCAGCAGTTCAAGCGCGTTCACCGGAATCGGCTGCGACATCGCCTCCGACAGCGGCGGAAACGTCTACTACTTCTACCCGGCCTACAACTCCCGCCAGATCAAGGTGGCCAAGTCGACCGATGGCGGCCTGACCTTCGCCACGCCGTCCAACGTCGCCGCGACCCAGGGCTCGTTCGATTTCCCGATCCCGGCGATGTCGGCCCGGCATGCCTTCATCTACACTTCGGCCGACGTCGACCTCAGCGGCAGCGCGTTCCGCAACACGATCTACGTGGCGTTTACCGACTCCACCGCTTCGACCGGCAGTACCCCGGCCAACAACCACGCGCGCATCCAGGTCGCCTTTTCGCGCGACGGCGGCGCCAGCTGGCAGGTGCGCACGCCGCATCCGACCACGGACGCCAACACCGTCGACCGCTTCCACCCCTGGCTCAAGGTCGACAACAATGGGCGCGTCCATGTCGTGTTCTACGACACCGTCAACAGCGCGGCGCGGACTGGCGTGGATTTTTACTACAGCCATTCGGAGAACGGCGGCGAGAGCTGGAGCTCGCCGACCCGCCTGACCAGCCTCAACATGCCCAAGCCCACCGACGGCTTCGAGTGGGGTGACTACAACGGCATGGACATGGCCCTGACCAAGGCGCTCGGCATCTACACCGACAACCGCAGCGAAGATGCCGCGGGCAACACCGTGGACGCCTACGCCACGGCGGACTTCGCCGTTACCGGCACGCTGCCGGACAGCGATATCATCTTCGCCAACGGTTTCGACTGAGCCGGCGGATGGCAGGGAGCCGGTCCGGCTGGACGGCTCCCCGGCCTTGTCGGGCACGAACAAGGCGTGGCGATCAAAGGTACCGCGTGCATGGGCGATTCGGCATTGGACAATCCGTTCTGGGCGTCGCTGCAGAGCCGCCACAAGGCGCTCGCGCAGGGTTCGGCCGATATCGCGCGCTTTCCTTCGAGCCATGCGCCGTTCCTCGGTGTAGCGAATGCCGGCATCGACGTCGTCGCTGCGCTCGATCCGCTGATCGGACCCGACGAGACGGTCTACCTGCTCGGCGTCGCTACTGCGGAACCGCGCGGATGGACGATGCGGATCGACCAGCCGCTGGCGCAAATGGCTTGCGAATCGCCGATCGAGGTCATCGACGGACCGCCGATCACCGAACTGTCGGATGACGCGCACCGCGCCGATGCGATGGCCCTCACCGCCCTCGTCTACCCGCACTTCTTCCGCGCCCGCACGATGGAACTCGGACGCTACTTCGGCATCTACCAGGGGAGCCGGCTGGCAGCCATGATCGGCGAGCGTCTCGGCACGGATGACGCCCAGGAAATCAGCGCGATCTGCACGCACCCCGATTTCACCGGGCGCGGTTACTCGCGTCGTTTGCTGGCCATGCTCACCAACGACAACCTGCAACGCGGACGCCTGGCGTTCCTGCACGTGAACCACAAGAACCTGCGCGCGAAATCGATGTACGAAAGGATCGGCTACAACGTACGCCGCGACATCGATTTCTGGTCGCTGCGCAGGACCGCGCGAAAGTCGACGGCTCCGACAGATACGCCAGCCAGGAACCAGATCGAATCCGGAGGATTTCCGGAGGGCTATCTGGTGCCTGAGGATGGGCACCATTTACTGCGGGGGTCGGCTTCGCAGATCCGCGCATAGGCACCACGGACATCAAGCAAAGCCGAGGCCGAGGTAGCGGGCGCCTCGACCCTTACCGCATCAAGCGGCTGGTCGGCCGCGAGCGCCACGGATATCTGGCGTTTCACGGTCCGCACCAGGCCAGTGTCCTCGCTGGCATTCAGCACGGTGTCGGGCACCACGGTCGTCGAGATCTCGCGCCCCCCGGAAAGGCCGACCACCTTGACCTGGTCCCCTGCGGTGTTGCGGATCGCCCGCGCCTGTCGGCGCGGCACCCGCGCGAGTTCCACCGAATCGAGGGTGATGTTCGCTTCGTCGATCGTCAGCACGATCACCAGGCCATCGACCGTCTGCGTGGCGACACGCTGGTTGAGCGTGTCATCCGCATCGGCGAGCGGACGTGGTGGAAGCAGTTCGGCCTTTCCTCCATCGGAAGCCGTTGGCGGTCCGGCCACCGAAGTCTCATTGCCGGTCTGCGCCGCAACCGAAACCGCGAAACTCGCAACCAGTACCAGTATTGCAGTCTGAAAAATCCTTGCCCGCGAATCGTTCATGTGAGGCTCCTCAATAGCAGGCGCCGCCGTTGCAGGCGCTGAGTCGGTTGGCCATGGCCTTTCCGGAAAGCGTTCGCCAGTCGCTGCTCAGGGTCCTGTCTTCCATCGTCGTTGGCTGCCCGTCGTCGTTGCGCCAGGTCCCGGATGTGCCGATCTGCACGCATTGTGCCGTCGGCAGACCATACGTGGTCGATACCGACTCGCATTCCGGCTTGCCGGCTAGGACGTTTTTCGGATCCGAGATCGAGAAATTTCCGCCACCCACATATTCGTCGCCGAGGCCGAACAGAAAATGCCCCGATTCGTGCAGCAGCACCCACGAAGCGTCGCCGAGGTTGGTCTGCGCCGTACCCGCGCCGCCGCCAAGCGAAATCGATGCGCAATCGCGGAAGGCATTGCGGTGCAGGATCGCGGTGCCGTCAAAGGCGGCCCTTACGCTGGATGCCGGCGCAGCAAACGTGCGCGTGCATCCCTCGCCATCGGCGCCGCTTGGTCCAGCCCACAAATTGAATGTGTTCTTGAAGAACCGCGTCCAGCTCGAAAACGGGTTGCTGTCCGTATAGAACAGGGCCAACGCCATCGGCTGAAGATCATCTGTAAAAGCGCGATAGGTCGGCATATCGGCATCCGGCACGAAGCCCCAGTCGATCTTGTCGGCACGATTGGTCGATGACGACGGCGCATCGGTGCGCCAGATGACCGGACGCGCGGTTTCCCAGGCTACGGGAATGCTGATGAATCCAAAGTTGATCGTCGCCTGGGTCAGCGGTGCGCCGCCCGCGTAGGTGACCGGAGCCGAGGTTGCCGTGCGATTCCCTGCCGAGCGCGCCGATGCCGAATAGCTGATCAACTGGCGTGCGGTGACATTGATCGGCAGCGAGCAAGCGACCTCGGTCTTGACATTGGCAAAGCTGCAGACGGCCGACACGGTGGATGCGCCGGTTCGACAAGGGATCAGGCTGGGAAGCGCACCAGACGCACCAGTGCAGGCGGTCAGCTCGCCGACGACGGCGTCGATGCGGATGCTGGCGATACCATCGCGTGTTTCGGTGGCGCGGGCGGTGATCGTCGAGGTGTGGTTCTGTGCACGGTAGAGCGGATCATGGATCGCAGACAGACGCGGCACACCGGCACATGCGGACAACAGCAGAACAGGAAGGGCGAGGACGAATAACGTGCGCATCAGGGGCCTCCTTGTCTGGGAACAGGAAAACCTGAGGAACTCCGTATCGAGAATCATACGCCCAGAAACGCGCGAATCAAGCACGTTGTAGCTTTTACACACAAGTCATTTACAGGACAAAGCATATATCGTGCCCGGCAGCGGCGCTCCAGCTCATTCGGTGAAAATCAGCTGGCTTACGCGCATTCGGTCGCGCGCCGTCGCGGGTCACACGAGTCGGATTGCTGCACGCGTGGTGACTTGCAATGGCGCGGCTTGCGGACTTCATCCCTCCGGGCGAAACGGCAGGCCGATGGTCTGGTCGGATTGGTCCGATCAGTGCTGTCCCTGCCCCTTGGCCGGCAGGCTGCGCAGGAAAGCGAACAGCGCGCTGACCTCGACATCGGTCAGGTGCCTGGTCGCCGACACCGGCATGTACTGCGTCTGCAACGGGCGTCCGCCCTTGGCGATGCCCTCGCGCAGGGCCTTGCTGAATTCAGCTTCGCTCCAGTCGCCCAGTCCGCCCGGACCGGGCGTAAGGTTGGCCGCATCGGGCCAGTCCGGCGGCGTGCCCGGAATGTGCCCGCCCGAGAATGCCTTGCCGTGGCAACCCATGCACGCGGCGGACAGATAGGCGCCGTACGCCGCCGTAGCCGCGATTTCGGGTTCGGCCGGCTTCGCGTCGTGATCGACCACTTCCGCCGGCAACAGGGGCACCTTGCCGGCCACGAACAAGGCGCGGCCGATCGGGCCCACACGGTTTTCGGGTGGCGTCTTGTCGACGGCGGGCAGGCTGTGCAGGTAGGCGAGCAGGTCGCCCATGTCCTGGTCGCTGAGGTGGCTGAATTCCTGCGAGGGCATGAACAACAGCGAGCGTCCATCCTTGCCGACGCCATGGCGGATGGCCCGCACCAGTTCGACGTCGCTGAATTTTCCACCCGGTCCGGCCGGCGTCAGGTTGGGTCCGGAAAGCCGCGCGAACAGCGGATCATCGATGAAGGTCGCGCTGCCCATGTCCTTGCCATGGCAATCCCGGCAACCGCGGATGGCGGCGACATGCGCGCCACGTTCGACCGCATCGGGATCGCCCGGCACCGGGGGAACCGCGGGTTCGATCGCGTAGACCTTGGCCATGCGTTGTTCGCTCAGCACGTAGACGGCGGCGAACAGCACCCCGACAACCACGACGACAACCACCACGATGCGGACCAGCCACTTCACGAGCTTGCGCATGACGCTCCCCTGGAATGCCTACCGGTGGCGCAGTCTATTGCCAGGCGGTGGCGCTGTGCCACATGCAGCGCAACAACCCCAGACCCACCTGCCGCACCGGGCTCCGGCGAGGTTCTGCACGATAGCCGTGGCTCAGTCCGGATCGAAGCCGTCGGCGAAGATCGGGTCGACCGGATTGCCGAGGCTGCCGTCCAGGTTGATGTCCTGGGCGTGGATGTCGGCCGGCGTGCCGGAGCCTGTTGCGGTCCACGCATAGGCCGCGAAACCGTTGCTGCTGCGCGCAGCTGCCAGCCGTGACGTTGCGTTCGCCTCGGTGCTGATGTCGACGATCTGGGCCGGCCATGCATAGCTGCCGTCACTGGCCAGTCGCGCGACGCGGACCGGCATCGGATTCGGTGCCATGTTGCTGCTCCACGCGGCGAGCAGACCGCCGCCGCCCACCGGCAACGCGCGCATCTGCGACTGGTCGACCGACGACAACGCCACCAGCACCTTGCCGTCGCTGCCCCACTGGCGCGCTCCGCTGCTGTCGACGCGCTGCGCATAGACGCCGATCTGTCCCTGCGTCGCGATGTCGGTTTCGCGCCAGAGCGCGTAGATGTCGCCCGAGACCGGATCGTAGGCACCGCTCGGCTCGACGTGCGAGCGCGTGGTGTCCGCGCTTGCCTCCAGGCCGTTCTGCGCAAATCGGGACGCGCCTGCCGCATCGACGTGCTGGATGCGCACGGTCCCGGCGTTGACCCCGACCGTGTACCAGACGAATACGCCGCCGCCAGCGCCGTCCTCGATGAACGGCGGGAAGTTGCCGAGCTGCATGGCTCCGCCGCTGCCATTGAACAGCTTGACCGGGGTGGCGCCCCACAGCGCGCCACCATCCGCCGATGCGAATTTCTGCGCCCACAGTTCGCGATCCTGGAACGAGAGCTGGGCCGACCACGAGACGATCACATTGCCGGCGCTGTCACCGTGCACGTCGGCCAGGAAGAAGAATCCGGAAGCCGGCACCACCGACACCCCGGCCGGCGTCCATAACGCGGCGCCACTGGCGTCAAGTTTCTGCACGACCACTGCACCGGCGCTGGATGACCACGCCACGGCCAGGCTGCCATTGCCCGCGCCCGCCACCTTCGGCGAGTTCGCACCGCCCGCATCGGCGGAAACGAAGACGCCCGGTGCCGTCCACAGCAACGAACCATCGGGCGCGACCTTTTGCGCGACGATTTGCGCAATCGCGCTGCCGTCGTTGTAGCGAAACGCCAGCAGCGCATTGCCCGCCGAATCGATGTCGAGTCCGTAATCCTGGGTCGAACTGAAATCGCGCGCGGCGACAAGGATGCCACCATGCGCCCACTGTTCGTTGCCACCGGCATCAAGGCGCTGCAGGTAGACGCCATAACCGCTGCTGCTGTCGAACCAGCTGACATAGAAGCCGCCATCGGGCCGGGCGACGATCTTCGCCTGCACCTGGTCCGCCGCGCCATCAGCCAGTACGAGATTGCTGGCCGGATTGGCCGACCACTGCGCCGAAACAGGCGTCGGCGCCAGCATTAGCGCGGCAAGGAAAACAATAATTCCAGATCGCGGCGACAGGCTCATGGAGCAGCCTCCTTGTACAGGCAGGACGAAAAACATGCCGGCGCGCGGACCATCCACGCGGCACCGTCGCCGGATCCGCTGCCGAGACTACTCCGCTGCTTAGCCATTGACCACGACTCGGCCAGCTTACGGCACTTGTTGGATGCGTATCATGTCTTGCAATGACGGCAAGAAATTTCGCCCGTCAATAAGAATGGCTGCCACAGCACGCAGCCCGGCACCACTGCTCAAACCAGCAACTCCCCGAGCCCCTGGTCCGACGGAGTCGAGTCGAAGGTCGTTCGCGGCATCCGGCGCGTTGCCGATGCAGCCGCCTGTCAAGACGACGACAAGATCCGGACCCAACCATCGACACTGGTCGGCAGCCTGCACGGCGCGTAGAACCGGCAGGAACGTCGCAACGTGGAGGCTGGGGCATGGCCATCGAATTCGTCGTCAACGGCAAGCCCGTGAAGTTCGAGGGCGATGCGCAAATGCCCTTGCTCTGGTACCTGCGCGACCATGCGCAAACGCTGGGGGTGAAATACGGCTGCGGCGTCGGCGCTTGCGGCGCCTGCACCGTGCATCTCGATGGCCGGGCCGTGCGCTCCTGTTCGATGCCGGTTTCCGCGGCGGCGGGACAGTTGGTTACGACGATCGAGGGCCTCGCCCAGGGCGATGGCTTGCACGCCCTGCAGCGCGCATGGATCGAGGAAGACGTGCCGCAGTGCGGCTATTGCCAGGCCGGACAGATCATGGCCGCCGCCGATCTGCTCGCACGCAAACCCGATCCAAGCGATACGGAAATCGCCGCGCTCACCAATCTGTGCCGCTGCGGAACCTATCCGCGCATCCGCAAGGCCATCCGGCGCGCCGTGGCGCTGCGCAAGCACGACGAGGTGAAGTGATGAACGCGCGTATTCGCGAAGACCGGGAGCTGCACGACGACTTCGAATCGCTGGGCCGGATCGCCGACGGCGTTCGCCTCGGCCGGCGCGGTTTCCTCAAGGCCTGCGCCACTGCGGGCGGCGGACTGCTGCTCGGTGCCTGGCTGCCGACTGCTGCCCTCGGCGAAGGATCCGCCGCTGCAGGATCGGGCGCCATGCTGGGCGTGTTCGTGCGCATCGAGCCGGATGGGCGCGTCGTCATCGGTGCGCGCAGCCCGGAGATCGGACAGGGCGTCAAGACCTCCCTGCCGATGCTGATCGCCGAAGAACTCGACGCGAACTGGGATGACGTAGCCGTCGAGCAGTTGCCGCTCGGACTCGTGTTCGGTGGCCCGCCGCCGGGAGTCGCCTGGAAGTGGGGGCCGCAGGGCGCCGGTGGCAGCACGAACATTCCCGATGCCTGGCAGGAGTTGCGCCAGGCCGGCGCGCGGGTCAGGCGCATGCTGCTCGAAGCGGCGGCCAAGCGCTGGGCCGTTCCCGTGGCGCAGCTGCGCACGGAGAACGGGCGCGTCCTCGGCGCAGGGGGTCGTTCATTGGGTTACGGCGAACTCGCCCAAGCCGCGGCGGCCGTTCCGCTCCCCGTCACGGATGTCGAACTGAAGAAGCCGGAAGCCTTTCGCATCATCGGCACCCCGCGCCGGGTCGTCGATGCCGAAGAGATCGTCACCGGCAAGGCGCGCTACGGCATCGACGCGCAGGCACCGGGAACCCTCATCGCAGTGGTCGCGCGCTGCCCGCTGTTCGAAGGAGACGTGAAGAGTTTCGACGCAAAGGCCGCCCTCGCGATTCCCGGCGTGCGCCAGGTCCTGCCGCTGCCGGGACCGAAGGGCAGCGAACCGATCACCCTGAATCTCGTCGCCGGCGTGGCGGTGCTCGCCGACGACACCTGGGCGGCATTGAAGGGTCGCGAGGCGCTCATGGTGGAGTGGACATCGGGTGGCCACGACAGCGAATCCACGCAATCGCTCGATGCGCAGTGCGCGCGCCTGCTCGCCGGCACGGGCCAGGTCGTGCGCAACGATGGCGATATCGACGCGGTGCGCAAGGCTTCCGATCGCATCGTCCAAGCGACCTATCGCGTTCCATTCGTCGCCCACGCGCCGCTTGAACCACCCGGCGCCTATGTAGAGATCGGCAAGGATTCGATGCGCATCATCGCCTCGATGCAGATGCCGGGTGGCGCCTCGCGCACGGCCAATGCGATCAGCGGCATCGACCGCAGGAACATCGAAGTCATCATGACGCGCGTCGGCGGCGGTTTCGGCCGGCGCCTGAGCAACGATTTCATCGCCGAAGCCGTGCTGCTGGCGAAGGCATCGGGCAAGCCGGTGAAACTGATGTGGACGCGCGAGGACGACCTCGCGCACGATTTCTTCCGCCCGTTCGGACACCATCACCTGAGCGCCACGCTTGGCGCCGACGGCACGCCGACCAGCTGGCGCCAGCACCTGGCCAGCGCGAGCAAGTATCACCGCCGTCCCGATGCGAAGGCCGATGAACTGTGGAAGGCGGAACTGTATCCAGACGACTTCCCGGCCGGCATCGTGAAGGACCTGCGCGTCGAATGGTCCGCCGTCCAATCGGGCATGACGCGCGGCTCGTGGCGCGCGCCGGCGCACACCGCCAATGCCTTTGCGGTGGAGAGCTTCATGGACGAACTCGCGCACGCGGGAAAGCAGGACCCGCTGGCAATGCGCCTGAAACTCCTCGACCACGACACCATGGACTACGCGCAGCACGGCGGGCCGAAGTTCTCGCCGCGACGGCTGCGCGAGGTCACCCGGCTCGCAGCCGAAAAGATCGGCTGGAGGCGCAATCTGCCTCCAGGCCATGGCCTCGGCATCGCCTCGCATTTCACTTTCGGCGGCTATGCCGCGCACGCGATGGAAGTCAGCGTCGACGCGGACGGCGCGCTGACCATCCATCGCTGCGTGTGCGCGGTGGATGTCGGCCAGCCGGTCAATCCGCTCGGCATCGAGGCGCAGATGATGGGCGGTACCATCGATGGCCTGTCGACGGCGATGGCTCTCGAGATCCGCATCGACAAGGGACGCGTGGTGACGAAGAATTTTCCCGACTATCCGTTGCTGCGCTCCGCGCAGGCGCCCGACGTCGAGGTGCATGTCGTGCCGAGTCGCGAGTCGCCCAGCGGTGCGGGCGAGATGGGCATTCCGACCGTGGCGCCGGCGCTGGCCAATGCAATATTCGCCGCGACCGGCGTGCGCATTCGCCGCCTGCCGATCGGAAACCAGCTGGTCCATGCGCTGCGCAAGCGCAATGCCGCGGAATCCTGAGGAAACCACCCGCCGCTTTCGCAGGCTACGGCGTGGGCTTCCTGCCTGCCCGCGCAATTGCCCCGTTCAGGCAGCAGGGGCCATCATGGGCATGGTTCGCTGCAAACCTGCACGACTCGCATGCGCACGAGCACCCGGCGGGTACCGACCCGCCCTCCACGGAGAATTCCCATGAAACCGCTCAACTCAGCCGTAGCACTCGCCGTACTCATGTGCACTTCCTCCATCGCACTCGCCGACCAGGGCATGGGCAGCGGCGATGGCCAGCATCGCGGACAGGGTCAGCAAGCCATGATGTATTCGCAGATGAAGTCGATGGATACCAACGCCGACGGATTGATCACCAAGGAAGAATTCATGAAGGCCCACGAAGCCATGTGGGAGAAGATGCCGAAGAACAGTACCGGCGCGGTTTCGATCGCAGACATGGAGAAAGCGCATCAGGAACGCAGGAATGAACGTCGTTCACAGCGACATGAAACGATGATGCAACAGCACGAAAAGATGATGCAGGAACACGAGGAAACGATGCACGGCGAAGACGCCGCGAGCGACGATGACGCCAAGAAGGATCCGGCCAACTAGGCCTGGTGCAAGTCCGCAAGCCGCGCCATCCGCTGGTGGCGCGGCCGGCACCCGGGACGATCAGTCCACTTCAGCGACAGCCCCGCTCTCGCTGGCCCGCGCCAGCTCGAGTTCGACGACCTTCTTGCCGGCAGCCTGCCCGCAGTGCGCCTTTCCAGCCGGATGCCTTTCCATTTCCAGGCAAGCCTTGAGGTCCGGACACAACTCGTGCATGTATTCGGCATCGAAATTCAGCCGGTCGACGAGGAAGTCGACGAACGCGCGCACCTTCGGTGATTGCGCCGAACCGCGCTGGAACAGCGCGTTGAAATCCATTTCGGGCCCGGTCCAGCCGGCCAATACGCGCTGCACGTAACCCTGCTCGGCCAGGCGCTTGATGGTGACGTCGCTGGCCAGCATCAGGCCTTCGCCACTCATCAGTGCCCCGGTGAGCGCCGCCGGATCATTCGCGACCAGCACCGGATTCACCCTGTACTCGCCTGTCTGCTCGCCATCGTTGAGCGTCCACACATAGTTGCCGTTGCGCAAGGCCTTGTGCATCGCCAACGAGCGGTGATGCCTGAGGTCGTCCGGGTGCAAAGGCTCGCCATGGCGCTTGATGTAGCCCGGGCTGGCATAGACCTGCGTGCGGAACACGGCCAGCTTGCGCGCGACGAGGTTCGAATCAGGCAGGTTGCCGACGCGCAGGGCTACGTCGATTTCGCGGGCTATGAGATCCAGCGGCTCCTGGGTCAGCAGCAGTTCGACCTTCACCTCCGGATGCTGGGCGTGGAACTGGCCGAGCAACGGGGCTATCCAGGTGATGCCGACCGAATAGGGCGCAGTCACGCGCAACCAGCCGCGCGGCCCATTCTGCAACTGCCCCACCGCGCTTTCCGCTTCGTCGAGTTCGCGCGCGATGCGCTGGCAATGCTCGAAGTAGATGTTGCCGGCTTCGGTCAGGCCGAGCTTGCGCGTCGTGCGATGAAGCAACTGCGCGCCGAGACGCGTTTCCAGATCCTGCACCTTGCGGCTGACCGTGGTCTTGGGCAGACGCAGGGCACGCGCCGCGGAGATGAAGCTGCCGAGCTCCACCACCTTGACGAAGATCAGGGTGTCGTTGAGGTCACGAGACATGGCCGTTTCCAGACTCGGGCGCGATTGGCCCGATGCCGGGACAATTATTCCCTCTTTTGCCGACTAATCAAGTGCCGGACGTGCCTCTATCCTGTGCGGCGTCGCAACAAGGAATCTCCCCCATGCACGCCGTATCTCCCTCCCACGCAGCCTCGTTTGTCCTGCAGGCCATCCTGGCGGATCGCCGGGCGGCAGCTCGGAAAATAGCGACCCATGGGGCTGCCGACCCGCACCATCGCTCGTCTTCGTTGGCCGCCGCGGTCGCGGTCGGTGTGCCGTCGGCCCACGCCAGGTATCCGGCTGGAACGCACAGGCATGCCGCATCCAGAACTGCAGGTACGATGGGCGCAATCCCAATAACGGGAAATAATATCCCGCGGACGGGACAATGAAACGTCCCCTGCTCGTCCTCGGCGCCACCGGCGTGATTGGCCGCAGCGTGGTCGAGGCTGCCGTGGAGGCGGCCGTGCCGGTCATTGCCGTGGCGCGCGATCGCGTCCGGCTCGATGCGCTGCGGACGTCGTTTCCGCGTGCACGGATCGAGGTGATCGCCAACACGCTAGTCGATGATGTTGCCGGCTACCGGCTCGGCGCTGCCGTACGCGAACTCGACCGCCCGCTCGCCGGCGTGGTCGCGGCGCTGTGTGGCACACCGGGGCGCGGGCGCCTGCTCGACCAGCCGGTTACGAACCTGCGCAACGAGATCGAAGATCTGTTGCTGCCGCACCTGGCCGCGGCGCGCCACCTGCTTCCGCTCATGGCCGAACAGCATCGCAGCGGCAATTACGTACTGGTTGGCGGCCCCGGCAGCGAGGCGCCGTGGGCTGGTTACGGCCCGCGCTCGGTGACCGCCGCCGCCCTGCGCATGCTCGCCCTGGTGCTGCACGACGAGGCGCGCTCGCTCGGCGTTCGCGTGCAATTGCTGACCAGCGAGGCACCGGCCTGCACCAGCGAAAACCAGAGCCATGCCTGTCCGCGCTGGCCCAAGGTCGCCGAAATCGGCAAGCGCGCGATGCAACTGGCCATGCGCAATGAGCAGGGCGTCGGAGCACGCCCCGTCGTCCCGCTGCAGGCGCACCCGATTCCGCTTTCCACGATAACTGCCGCGCGCCTCGCCAAGTCGCAACGGCACGACGACAGAAGCACCGAGTCACAAATCCGATCCAGAGAGCAGGCCTCGCTCGAAGACGCGCGCAGCTTTCTGGAAACCCTGATACCCACGAACAACAACGAGGCTTCACGATGAAATCCCGGATTCCGCAGTTCTCATCGATCCACTGGCGGGCCGCGCTCGCCCTGGCCACGGCGATCACCATCGCCCTGCTCGCCAGTGGTTGCAGCAGTCACGCCGCTCCGCAATCCGCCATGCCGGCTCCGGAGGTCAGCGTCGCCCAGGTGCTCGTGCAGCCCGTGCGGCAATGGGACGAATTCACCGGGCGTGTCGCCGCGGTGGAATCGGTCGAACTGCGCGCCCGGGTCAGCGGCTATGTCGACAAGGTCGCCTACACCGAAGGCCAGACGGTGGCCAAGGGCGACCTGCTGTTCGTCATCGACCAGCGTCCCTATCGCGCGAACCTCGCCCATGCCCGAGCTGATCTCGCACGAGCGCGCAGCGAGGCCCAGCTGGCCAAGTCGCAATCGGCGCGTGCACAGTCGCTGGTCGCGGTGAATGCCATCTCGCGCGAGGAGTCCGACACGCGTACGGCTGCGGTCGCCCAGGCCGACGCCGCCGTGCGCGCCGCCGAGGCAGCCGTCAGCAGCGCCGAGCTCGACCTTCAATTCACCGAGGTGCGCTCGCCGATCGCCGGCCGCACCGGCCGCGCCATGATCACGGCGGGCAATCTTGCCAGGGCCGATACGACCCTGCTGACGACAGTCGTCTCGCTCGATCCGATGTATGTCTATTTTGAAAGCGACGAGCGCTCCTTTCTCGGCTATCAGCAGCTGGCACGCGACGGCCAGCGTGCAGAACTGAGCAACGCGGTGCGTGTCGGCCTCGCCAACGAGGACGGCTACCCGCATCTCGGCGCGGTGGATTTCATCGACAACGGCGTCGATGCGACGACCGGGACGATCCATGCCCGCGCGGTGCTGCCGAACAAGGACGGCTCGCTGACGCCCGGCCTGTTCGCCCGTGTGCAACTGGAAGGTGCGGCCGAAGCGGAAGCCCTGCTGATCGACGACAAGGCCGTGCTGACCGACCAGGACCGCAAGTACGTCTATGTCGTCGGACCCGACAACACGGCCCGGCGCAAGGACATCGTGCCCGGCCGGCTGGTCGATGACCTGCGCGTGGTCGCTTCGGGCCTCAGTCCCGATGACAGGGTAATCGTGCGCGGGATCCAGAAAGTGTTCTTCCCGGGCATGCCCGTGCAACCCACCGAGATCGCGATGCAGGCACCCACGCCTGCCGCGTCGATCGCACTGAAATGATGGCCTGAGCGGTCCCGGCGCGGCGGTTCGCTGCGCCCTGCCGTTCTGCAAACGACCCCCGCGTGGCGGGGGCCAAGCTGACTGCGGCCCGTGGCCGCAAGGAACCTGTCGTGGATTTTTCCAGATTCTTCATCGACCGGCCGATCTTCGCGGCCGTGCTGTCCATCGTGATCTTCGCCGCCGGCCTGATCGCGATCCCGTTGCTGCCGATCAGCGACTACCCGAACGTGGTGCCGCCGACCGTGCAGGTCATGGCGGCCTACCCGGGCGCCAATCCGAAGGTCATCGCCGAAACCGTGGCCACGCCGCTGGAGGAAGCGATCAACGGCGTCGAGAACATGATGTACATGAAGTCGGTGGCCGGGTCCGATGGGGTGCTCGCGCTCACTGTCACGTTCCGTCCGGGCACCAATCCCGACCAGGCCCAGGTCAACGTGCAGAACCGCGTCAGCCAGGCGCTGGCCCGCCTGCCCGAAGACGTGCGGCGCCAGGGCGTGACGACGCAGAAACGTGCGTCCGACCTTACCCTCGTCGTCCACCTGACCTCGCCGACCGGCAAGTACGACACGCTCTACCTGCGCAACTATGCGTTGCTGCACGTGCGCGATGAACTCTCTCGCATTCCCGGCGTCGGCGATGCACTGCTGTTCGGCGCCGGCGACTACGCCATGCGCGTCTGGATCAACCCGGGCGAAGCGGCCGCGCGCGGACTCACCGCAGGCGACATCGTCGCCGCCATCCGCGAACAGAACCTGCAGGTATCCGCCGGCCAGCTCGGCGCGCCGCCGACCAGCGGCGGCAGCGACTTCCTCGTCTCGATCAATGCCAGGGGCCGCCTCGAGAACGAATCCGAATTCGGCGAGATCATCATCAAGACCGGTGCCGATGGCCAGGTCACGCGCCTGTCCGACATCGCGCGCATCGAGCTCGGCGCATCCGACTACTCGCTGCGCGCCCTGCTCGACAACGAGCAGGCCGTGGCCATGCCAATCTTCCAGGCGCCCGGCTCCAACGCCATCGAAGTCTCCGATGCGGTGCGCGCCAAGATGACCGAGCTGGCGACGCGCTTCCCCGAAGGCATGGCCTGGGAGCAGGTCTATTACACCACGCTGTTCGTGCGCGACTCGATCAAGTCCGTGGTGACCACGCTGTTCGAGGCAATCCTGCTGGTCGTGCTCGTGGTCATCCTGTTCCTGCAGACCTGGCGCGCGTCGATCATCCCGCTGCTGGCGGTGCCGGTCTCCATCGTCGGCACGTTTGCCGTGCTCCATCTGCTCGGCTTCTCGATCAACACGCTGACCCTGTTCGGGCTGGTGCTGGCGATCGGCATCGTCGTCGACGATGCGATCGTCGTCGTCGAGAACGTCGAGCGCAACATCGAGGAAGGCCTGACCCCGCTGGCGGCGGCGCACCAGGCCATGAAGGAAGTCTCCGGGCCGATCATCGCGATCGCGCTCGTGCTCTGCGCGGTATTCGTCCCGATGGCCTTCCTGTCCGGCGTGATCGGCCAGTTCTACAAGCAGTTCGCGGTGACCATCGCGATCTCGACGGTGATCTCGGCGATCAATTCGCTGACCCTTTCGCCGGCACTGGCCGCGCTGCTGCTGAAACCGCACGGCGCCGCCAGGGATGCGCCGACGCGCCTGATCGACCGCCTGTTCGGCTGGGTATTCCGCCCGTTCAACCGCTTCTTCTCACGCAGCTCCGAGCGCTACCAGGGCGCGGTGTCGAAGAGCCTGCGCAAGCGCGGCGTCGCCTTCGCCGTCTATGCCGTCCTGCTGGCCGCTGCGGGCCTGATGTTCAATGTGGTGCCGGGCGGCTTCATCCCGGTACAGGACAAGCTCTACCTGATCGGCGCGATCCGCATGCCGGAAGGCGCCTCGATCGATCGCACCGAAGCGCTCGCGCGCAAGATGAGCGAAATCGCCATGCACACCGACGGCGTCGCCCACGCGGTCGGTTTTCCCGGCTTCAATCCGCTGCAGCGGACCAACTCGCCGAATACGGCCGCCGTGTTCTTCCCGCTCAAGCCACCGGGCGAGCGTTCGCGCACGGCCGGGGAAATTGCCGCCGAACTGAATGGCAAGTTCTCGAAACTGCAGGAAGGCTTCGCCTTTGCGCTGATGCCGCCACCGATCTTCGGCCTCGGCAGCGGCTCGGGCTATTCGATGTACGTGCAGGATCGCAGCGGGCTCGGCTACGGCGAACTGCAGAACGCGGCGAACGGCCTGGCCGGCGCGATTGGCCAGACAGCGGGCATGACGCGCCCGATCAGCTCCTACCAGGCCAACGTGCCGCAGCTCGATGCCAGGGTCGATCGCGTCAAGGCCAAGGCCCAGGGCGTGTCGCTGACCAGCCTGTTCGAAACGCTGCAGGTCTATCTCGGCTCGTCGTATGTGAACGACTTCAACCGTTTCGGGCGCACCTATCGCGTGTTCGCACAGGCCGATGCGCCGTACCGCAAGCACGTCGAGGACATCGGCAACCTGCGCACGCGCAACAGCCGCGGCGAGATGGTGCCGATCGGCAGCATGGTGCAGCTGAGCCAGACCTACGGCCCGGATCCGGTCATCCGCTACAACGGCTACCCGGCTGCCGACCTGACCGGCGAGACCAACGCGCACCTGATCTCCTCGGCACAGGCGATCGACAAGGTCGGCGAACTGGCCAGGGCGACCCTGCCCAATGGCATGACCTTCGAGTGGACCGACCTGACCTACCAGCAGGTCACCCAGGGCAAGGCGGCGGTCGTGGTCTTTCCGCTCGCGGTGCTGCTCGCCTTCCTCGTGCTCGCCGCGCTCTATGAAAGCTGGACCCTGCCGCTGGCGGTGATCCTGATCGTGCCGATGACGCTATTGTCCGCCCTGCTCGGGGTGTGGCTGACCGGTGGCGACAACAACGTGTTCGTGCAGGTCGGCCTGGTCGTGCTGATGGGCCTCGCCTGCAAGAACGCGATCCTGATCGTCGAATTCGCGCGCGAACTCGAGATGCAGGGCAAGGGCATCGTCGAGGCGGCGCTCGAAGCGTGCCGCCTGCGCCTGCGCCCGATCGTGATGACCTCGATCGCCTTCATTGCCGGCACCGTGCCGCTGCTGATCGCCCATGGCGCCGGCGCCGAGGTCCGCTATGCCACCGGCATCACGGTGTTCTCCGGAATGCTCGGCGTCACCCTGTTCGGCCTGTTCCTGACCCCGGTGTTCTACGTGGCATTGCGCAAGCTCGTCACGCGCAAACCGGCTGCGGCCGCAAGCGCGCGCGACGCCAACCTGGAGATCATCCATGCGTAACTGGAAACTGCCTGCCATCGCCGCTCTCGCCGCGGGCATCGCCGCCTGCACGGTCGGTCCCGACCACGTGCGGCCCGACGTGCAGACGCCGGCGCGCTTTGCCAGCGAGGCGCAACCGGATCCGTCCAGCAGCCCGGAAATGCCTGCCGACCCAGCGGCCGAAGCCGAATTCTGGAACGGCTTCAACGACCCGCTGCTGAGCCGGCTGGTCGAGCAGGCGCTCGCCGCCAACCATGACCTGCGCATCGCCCTGGCCAACGTCGATCGGGCCAGCGCATTGCTCGGCGGCGCGAAGTTCGATGCGTTGCCGACCATCACGGCCAATGCCGAGGCCCGCGATACGCGCGCGAGCGCCGCCCAGTTGCCGGGCGTCGGACGCGATGGCCGAGACGTAAAGAGCTACAGTGCCGGCTTTCGCGCCAGCTGGGAGCTCGACCTGTTCGGCCGCATCCGTCGCGGCATCGAGGCGCAAGCGGCGCAGGCCGAGGCCAGCGCGGCTGACCTGGCCGCTGCGCAGGTTGTCGTCGCCGCCGAGGTGGCCAGTACCTATGCCGGACTGCGCGGACTGCAGGAGCGTTTGCGCGTCGCCCGCGACAATGCGAGGAACCAGCTCGATACCCTGCGCCTCGTCGAGGTCCGCCTCGGTGCCGGACGCGGAACCGAGTTCGACACCTCGCGCGCCACGGCGCAACTGGAAACGACGCGCTCGCGCATCCCCGCGCTCGAATCCGCCATCGCCATCGCCATGCACCGCATCGCCGTGCTGACCGGCCAGACGCCGGATGCGCTGGTCGCCGAGCTGCAGCCCGAGCAGCCGCTGCCAGCCCTGCCCGCGCGCATCGATGCCGGCACGCCCGGCGAACTGCTGCGCCGCCGCCCGGACGTCGCCGCAGCGGAACAGCGCCTGCACGCCGCGACCGCGCGCATCGGCGTCGCCACGGCCGACCTGTTTCCGCGCTTCACGCTGGGCGGACTGCTCGGCAGCCAGGCCATCGACAGCAGCGCACTGTTCGAGCGCGCCAGCGAGACGCGCCTGGTCGCCCTCGGCGTCGACTGGTCGTTCCTCGATCGCGGCCACGTTCGGGCGCGCATCGCCGCCAGCGAGGCTGGCGCCAGTGGCGAACTCGCGCGCTACGAGCAAACCGTGCTGCGCGCCCTCGAGGACGCCGAAAATGCGCTGGCGCGCTATGCCCACGCCCGCGTCGAGGACGCGCATCTGCAGCGCGCCGCCGATAGCAGCAGCCGCGCGGCCGAACTGGCACGCACCCGCTTCGATGCCGGAGCCACCGACCTGTTCGAAGTACTCGACGCCGAACGCACGCGCCTGCAATCGCAGGATGCCCTCGCCGTCGCGCGCACGCAAAGCGTCGCCAGCGCCATTGCCGTCTACCGCTCGCTGGCCGGTGGCTGGCCAACGCGGATTCCGGTTCGCAAGGAAATCGCCGGCACCCACTGAGCGGGAAAGGGCCGGCGCCGGGGGCCGGCCTGCCTCGCGTCATTCAATAGGGCAGGTCCCAGGTCTTCCCCGCCTCGTAAAGCGCCAGGCGCTCTTCGAAGATCCGTCGCTGTCGCCGCGACACGGTTTCCGGCAACCGCGCAATCGCATCCTTCTGAACACGCGCCGCCCTGTCGAACTGGCCAGCCCGGGCGTGCGCGGCCGCCAGCGTGTCGAGCACCGCCCAATTGTCGAGTTCCTTCGCCGGAAGCGACTTCAGCAGGCCGATCGCGTAGCGCCCGTCCACGTCATCCGACAGCGCGTCGGTGGCCAGTGCCCATGCGACTTCGTTCTTCCTTGCGACCGCCATGCCCGCAACCTGCCTGCGCAGTGCGGCGCGTCGGACTTCGGCAAGCGGACAGTCGGGATGCATGCTGCAATAGCGTTGCAGCACATAGGCCGAGGTCGGGCTGTCACCGGACGCATCCTTGAGCAGCAGCTCGATCGCTTCGGGAATGTCCTTTTCCATGTGCAGCAACAGCCGACCGAGCTCGTACTCGCTGTGGGAGGCGCCTTGCGTAATGGCCTTGCGAAACCAGGTCTCGGCGGCTGCCAGGTCGGGCGGACCACCGATACCTGCGGCATTGAAGATGCCGAGATTGGGTGCCGCCGCCGGAAACCCGGACACATCGGCCTGTTCGAAGCGTTGGCGCGCGCAGGCCAGGTCGCGTGGCCACGGCCGGCCGAGCAGGCATGCTTCGGCCAACAGGAACTGGGCGCGCGAGGAGTTTGCATCCGCCAGCCTGGTCAGCGTGGCCTTGCCGTCTCGCTGCGCGTCATCGTCGTCTTCATGCTCGTGCATGGAGAGCTCCGCGAGCTGCGCTTCGGCTTCCTCGATTTCCTGGTCGACGGCCAGCCGCAGGTACTTCCTGGCACTGTCGAGATTGCGCTTGATCGGATCTCCGCCGTAGCGATACGCCAGGCCCAGCTTCAGCTGGCACATCGGGGCGCCGGCATCGGCGGCCTGCTGCACGATCTTCCAGCCCTGCTCCGGATCCGGCTTGTCGCCCTCGCCGGAAATGACCATGTCGCCCAGGACGCAGGTAGCGACGGCATAGCCCAGCTCGCCGGCCCTGGCGTAAAGGGCCCGTGCGCGGACCGGGTCCGTCGGTTCGCCGAGGCCTTGCCGGGCCAGGGAGGCCAGGGCCGTGATCGACCGCAGGTGTCCCCGGGCTTCGCCCTTGCGGTACCAGTCCGCCGCTTTCGCGTAGTCGTGCTCGACGCCATTTCCCCATTGGTAGGCGTAGCCGAGGGCATACGCTGCCTCGGCGTTTCCGCCATCTGCTTGCTGGCGCAGCAAGCGGATGCCCTCCTCGTGATTGGCCGGGTCGGGGTCGCGGGCGAGATGGCCGCCGAGCTTGATGATGCCGTCCTCGTCGCCGGTCGTAGCGCTTCGGCGCAGCCATTCGAAGCCGGTCTTGCGGTCGACGGCGACCGCGCCTCCGAGCAGGTACTCCTCGCCGAGCCGCCACATCGCCTCGCCGCTGCCGAGTTCCGCGGCGCGCTCGAGCAGCCGGCGCCAGGCGTCGTTGTCCTTCTCCATGCCGCGTCCTTGCCCAGCCATGTCGGCCAGGCGCAGCAAGGCGACGGTATTGTCTTTCCTCGCGGCGTACCGGTAGTAGGCGGCGGCCGCCGCCTGGTCCGGCGCGACGCCAAGACCGTTCTCGTAGGCCTCGGCCAGCGCGATGTTCGCGTTCATGTTGCCCTGGGCCGCGGAGAGCGCGAACCAGCGGAACGACTCGACCAGATCCTGGCTGACTCCCTTGCCCCTGCGCAACATGTTGCCGTAGTTGTTTTCGCCCCAGGGGCTGCCCCACTCGGCAGCCGTGCGATAGAGCGCGGTGACACGATCGAGATCGGCACCAGCCCCTTCCTCGGTTTCGATGAGGTAGCCGAGGTTGGTTGCCGCCTCGGGATTGCCCTGGCTGATTGCCAGTGCAAAGAACGTGCGTGCCTTCGCGGTATCCACCGGCACGCCCCGGCCGTACTGGTGGACGAGGGCGAGGTTGAGGGTTGCCGTTGCATTGCCTTTCGACGACGCGCGCTCGTACCAGCGCAGGCAGGACTTCGGTTTCGACGGTTCGGCGCGCGACTGGCAGGCATAGCCGAGGTCGTTCTCGGCCTGGACATCGCCGCTCCTTGCGGCCGATTCGAGATGGCGCATGCCAAGCTTGTCGTCGAACAGGAGGCTGCCGTGCTTCATGTACAGCAGGGACAACCGGAATTCGGCACGCGCGCGTCCGAGCGCCCGGCTGGCGCGCGCGAACGCTTCCCGGGATGCCACCGGATCGCGTCCGGTTCCGATCCCTTTTTCATGCAGGGCCGCGAGCATCACCTCTGCTTCGGCAAGTCCGCTGGCCGATGCCTGCCGGACCAGTTCGAAGGCGCGTGCCGGCGCGGTCGCATCCTCGTCGTCCAGCAGCAACGACTGCGCCATGAAGATCCGCCCATACTCGCTGCCAGCCCCGATCGCCCGCTCCAGCAGTTCGCGTACCTCCGCCGAGCGCATCGATCTGTCCGCGCCGCTGGCGATATGGAGCGCCATGCCGACCAGTGCGGGTGCGGAAGGCTCGTCGCCCTGCGTCATCGCCGATACCATGACCGCCGCGGGCGAGTACCTCGCGATCCAGGAATCTGCCGCAGCCGGGTCCAGTGCCAGCGGGCCGAGCACGCGCGCCGCGAAGGACGTCAGCACGAAGCGCACCGTCTCCTGCCGGCCGTCCTTCCGATCGCGCAGGAAGACGACGTAGTAGAGGCGACGACCGCCGCCCTGCACATCGAAGTAGCTGCCGAGCAGTTCGGTATCCGTGGCGAGCAGGTAGGCCGGCACGTCGAACATGGTCGACAGCTCGAAGACCTTCTCGCCGACATAGAGGCCGGCGGCCTGCTCGAAAGAGGCGATCTTCACGCGCAACTCGCGGCGTGCCGCCTCGTGTTCGAGGAATGAGCCACCGGAAAGCGCGCACAATTCCCTGAGATAGTTCGCGGCAAGGCTTCGCGGATCCTCGGCCAAGGTCGACTGGATCACCGCGCCCAGTTCTTCGCAGCGGTCGCCGTTGAAGGCGCCGACGCCGTCCTGGCGCAAGGCCGCGTCGAGGTCCGTTACGCCGGGATTGCCTTCGGCAAGCGCATCGTCGAGCAGTGCGGATATCGACGGCGCTTGCGTGGCGGTCGCACCCGGCTGCACGCGCGCAGCAGCGGCATGCGCCGCGCCTGCGCCGAGTCCGCAGGCAGCCAGCGCGGCCACGACCAGGGCAATCATGGCCTGCCCGTTCCGCTCCCGCCCGCCACTTCGCCATTCCTTCAGCATCTTCCATCTCCTCCAATCGACATCGGATCAATTCGCACAGTCGATCATGCCGGCATCGACCGCGGGTTGCGAACCCCGGTAGCGCTGCAGGCGCAAGCTGCCGTTCGATCCGGCCTGTCGCGACATGCGTGCCGCCTGGGCGCAGATCGTCGCCTGCGCCTCGGCGACGCCGGCCGTGCCCAGATCGACGATGGCGACCGGGCCCATTGGGCCATCACTGACGCCCTTGACCCGAACACGCGCGATGCGATCGAGCTGCTGCTTGCGCCGGGTTGATTCTTCCGCCCGTTTCCCCGCCTCATGCATGGCGCGCAGATCCTCGTCGACCAACCGCGCCATCTGCCGGCTGGCTTCGGCCAGTTCGCGCTCGGCCAGGAAGCTGTCCACCCGGTACGCGTACCACGTATACAGAATCGCCACGAGCAGGAACAGCGTGAGCCCGATGGCGAAGCGATTCGCCTGCGCATCGCGCTCCGGCCGCTGGCGCCGCGGCGCCGGGGTCCGAACCTCAACGGTATCCCAGTCTGTCATCGAAGGTCCCCTTCCCTGGATTTCCACGATCCCCGCCCCGCGCCCGCTCGCGCGTGACCACCCACCGCCCTTCTACAACTTATGCATTTGTGAGCCGCTTGTAAACGCGCAGGATTGCTGCCGCGCTGCGGGCTACGTCATCCTCGGTGGTTCGCCAGTTGGAAACCGAGATGCGCATGGCGGCCTTGCCGTGCCAGGTCGTTCCGCTCAGCCAGCAGGTGCCCTCTTCCTGGACGCCGCGAACCACGGCGCGGGTCTTCTCGTCGTCGTCGGCGAAACGAACCAGGACCTGGTTGAGCACGACTTCATTGAGGATGCCGATGCCGCCCTGTGCAGCGAGCAACCTTGCAAACTGCCGAGCACGCGCGCAGCAACGGTCGACCAGGTCCGCCACGCCTTCCCGGCCGAGCGTGCGCAGCGCTGCGTAAACAGGAACGCCGCGGGCGCGGCGCGAGAACTCGGGCACCCAGTCCACCGGGTCGCGTTCGGCGCCTGCGGTCTGGATCAGGTAGGCCGCCGTCGAAGTCATCGCCGCGCGATGCGCATCGGCATGGCGAACGATGGCGACGCCGCAGTCATAGGGAACATTGAGCCACTTGTGCGCATCGGTCGCCCAGGAATCGGCGAGTTCGATGCCATCGGCCAATGGCGCCAGCGTGCGGCTGGCGCGGGCCCACAGGCCGAACGCGCCGTCAACATGCAGCCAGGCGCCGGCCTCGCGCGCCATTGTCGCAATCTCGTGCAGCGGGTCGAATGCGCCGGTATTGACGTTGCCGGCCTGGGCGCAGACCAGGGTGGGTCCTTCGAGCGTTCCGAGCAGCGCCTTGAGGCCATCGCAGCGCATGCGCCCCTGCGCATCGGATTCGGCCCGGTGCAGGTTGCGCGTGCCGAGCCCGAGGTAGCGCAGGGCGACATCCACGGTCACATGCGATTCGGCGGAGGTGATGACATTGATGCGCGGCGCGCCGCACAGGCCGTCCAGCTCGACATCCCAGCCGACGCGTTCCAGCACGGCATGGCGGGCGGCGGCCAGGCAGGTGAAATTGGCCATCTGGCAACCGGTGACGAAGCCCGCCTTCGACCCGCGTGGCAAGTCGAACAGATCGAGCAGCCAGTCTCCCGCCACTTCCTCGATGACCGAGGACAACGGCGAGGTCGCAAAGATGCCGGCATTCTGGTCCCAGGTCGATACCAGCAGATCGGCGGCCAGGGCAACCGGAACGGATCCGCCGATGACAAAACCGAAATAGCGCGGCGAACCGCTCATGGTCGCGCCTCGTTCGCCCTGGGCCGCGAGCAGGTCGATGGTCGAAGCGGCATCCTCGCCCTTCGCCGGAAGCGGCGAGCGCAGGGCCGACAGCAGTTCGGCGTGGCTGGCGCGCGCGCCGACATGTCGATCGGGCTGGCCGCCGAGATATGCCGTCGCGTGGTCGAGGGTCCGATGCAGCAATGGCCCGTAGGCATCGGTTGGCATGGCGTTGATCCTCGCGAATCTGCGGATGTCCGGGCATGCCCGGCATGAAATGTGCGCGGATTCTAACCCGGCCGTTGCGGGATCGGTCCTGCCGGACCCGATGGACCCTGCCGGTTCGCACTGCGCGGCCGAAGCTGCGCTTCGATCCGCAACGACGGGTTGCTACTGCAGGAGCGCAACCACCGCGCACGCCGCGCGTCCGCTGCCGCGCGATTGCCTGCATCGGTGTAGCATCGAGCTGGCACTCACGTTTCCACGACCGGAGGCAGCATGAACCGCAGTCACCTGCACGTGGCATACGCCCTGGAAAGCGCCCGCAACCGACCTGTCCTGGTCGTCGCTTCCTGCGCGCTACTCCTTCTGCCCTGCATCACCGGCCATGCCAAGGGTCCGCCCGCGGATCCCCGGGCCATCGCGCTGATCCAGGAACTCGGACTCAGGGAATCGGCCGTTGCTTCCCGCGATCAGGCCGGATGGAAGGTTCCCAAGCGGATCGTGGTGGCGACGAAAGATGCGGACCGGCTGAAACGATTGCAGGCCGCTGCGCCCGGCGTTGAAGTGCTGGCGGCCGCGGATGGCGATGCGCTCGCGGCCCAGCTCGAAAAGGCCGAGGCGGTCATCGGCCTGTGCAATGCGAAAACCCTTGCCGCGGCAAAGTCCCTGCACTGGATACAGACCTGGGGGGTCGGCGTCGAACGCTGCGTTGCCGTGCCCGACCTGGCCAGACGCGGCATCGTCGTGACCAACATGCAGCGCACCAGCGCCATACCGATCGCCGAACACGCGATCGCCATGATGCTGTCGCTGTCACGCGCCATGCCGCAATTCGAACGACGCCAGCAGTCGGGCCAGTGGCTCGACGATACAGCCGGCCTGCACATGCGCGAACTGACCGGACAAACGATGCTGGTGGTGGGGCTTGGCGGCATCGGCACCGAAGTGGCGCGCCGCGCCCACCGGCTCGGCATGCATGTAACCGCCACGCGCAACAGCAGCCGCGAGGGCCCGGATTTCGTCGACAAGGTCGGCTTGCCGGGCGAACTTATGGCACTGGCCGCGCAGGCCGACGTAGTAGTCAATGCGACTCCCCTGACTGCCGCGACCACCGGTATTTTCAACAAGACATTCTTTGCCACAATGAAGCCGGGCGGCATCTTCATCAACATCGCACGGGGTCGCAGCGTCGTCACCGATGATCTGCTTGCCGCCCTGCGCGACGGCCGGCTGGCTGGCGCGGGCCTCGACGTTACCGATCCCGAGCCGCTGCCCAACGGACATCCGCTGTGGACCATGCCCAATGTCATCATCACGCCCCATGTCGCCTCCGAATCGGAGTCGCAGAGCGAGCGCTACCTGATTCTTGCTGCAGAAAATATCCGACGCTACGTCGCCGGGGAACCGCTGCTCAACGTCGTCGATATCCAGCGCGGCTACTGAACCGCCGCTTCCGCCCTTTGCCACGGAGACCCGCGCAATGACGGCGACAACGCCTGCCTCCGGGCGCCCCAGCGTCCTGCAGACACTCGCCGGCATTCGCCGCGAGGAACGGACCGTGCTGGCTCTCTCGGCCCTGTATTTCTTCCTGATCATGGCCAGCTACTTCATCCTGCGGCCGATCCGCGACCAGATGGGTATCGCCGGCGGGGTGCGCAACCTCGCGTGGCTGTTCAGTGGCACGCTGGTCGCGATGCTCATGGTCAGCCCGCTGTTCTCGGCCATGGTGTCGCGCTGGCCACGGCGCCGCTTCGTCGCGTGGAGCTATCGCGCCCTGATGCTCTGCCTGCTCGTGTTCTACCTGTGCCTGGTCGGCCTGCCGGAATCGAACCAGGTCTGGATCGGACGCGCGTTTTTCGTCTGGGTCAGCGTCTTCAACCTGTTCGCCGTGTCGCTGTTCTGGGCGGTGATGGCCGATGTCTTCAAGTCCGAATCCTCGCGGCGCCTGTATGGCGTGATCGCCGCCGGCGGCACGCTCGGCGCACTGACGGGTGGCGTCGTGACCACGGTCCTGGTCGACGCCGTCGGTGCACCGGCCCTGCTGCTGGTCTCGATGGCGATGCTCGAGCTGGCCCTGTGGTGCATGTTCGCAGTGACCCGCAACGCGGATCGGCGCAACGATGCGACACGCCCGCAGAAAGGCGAGGAGATCATCGGCGGCAGTGCCATCGACGGCTTTCGCCTCGCCATGCGCTCGCCGTATCTGCTCGGAATGTGCGGTTACATGCTGCTCTACACGATCGGCTCCACCTTCCTCTATTTCCTGCAGGCCCAGATCGTCCACAACAGCATCGACGGAGCCGCAGCGCAAACCGCCTACTTCGCCAATGTCGACATCTGGGTCAACAGCCTGACCCTGGTGCTGCAGGTCTTCCTGACCGGCAGGCTGATGGCGCGCATCGGCGTCGGACTGACCCTTGCCGCGCTGCCGCTGGTATCGATCATCGGCTTTGCAGCCCTCGGACTGGTACCGGTGCTGGTGGCGGTCGTGGTCTTCACCGTGGCGCGACGGGTGACCAACTTCGCCTTCTCGCGGCCTGCGCGCGAAGCGCTGTTCGTGCCGCTCAGCCGCAGCGAGAAATACAAGGCCAAGAACCTGATCGATACGGTGGTGTACCGGGTCGGCGACCAGATCGGCGCGTGGACCAACAGCGTGCTGATCTGGCTCGGCCTCGGCATCGGCGGCATCGCCCTCAGTGCGGTGCCACTCGCCGTGGCCTGGCTCGGTCTGTCGCTGTGGCTCGGCCGCAGGTATCGACGCCTGCAATCCGCGGAAGAGGCCCGGCCGGTTGCCTGAAACGGCCCGACAGGAATCAGCGCGACGCCGGAGGATTGCCGGCGTCGCGCCGTGCGCATCCCTCGCCCGCGACGGCATGATGGGCGAAGCACGCATCCGCCCTGGTCGTGACGGCCAACAGATGGAGCCCCGGGCATGACCAACATTCTTCCCTGCGCGATTCCCGAAGAGGCGTTGCTGCTGCGCTACCGGCGCGAGGGCCACTATGCGGACTGCTACATGGCGGAAGTCTACGTGCCCGTGCGTCATGCCGAATTCGTCGAAGCCTTCTACACCACATGGTTGTTCGGGATCGAGCGCTTCATCCTGAAATGGGCAGTCAGGCGTCCGTCGACCGACGAGGATGCGCGGCAACTGGGGCTCGGCAACCGCGAGGAATTCGCTGCATGGCGCGTCGAGGGGCGCACCGGCAACCAGCTGCTGCTCTGCGACTACACCGGCCGCACGCGCTCGTGGCTGATGACGAGCGCCGTCGCGGGAACCGGGCAGGCGCGCACCCGGCTCCATTTCGGATCCGCGGTGGTGCCACGCATCGATGCGCTGACCGGCGCCGCATCGATGGGTTCGGGGTTCAACGCGCTGCTTGGATTCCACCGGCTCTACTCGCGCCTGCTGCTGCGTGCGGCCTGCGCCAACCTGCCATCGCGCTGAGCAACAAACCGGGTTGGCACGGCCATTGCCGGTATCCTGCCCGAGGTCACTCCGGGGAGTACCACCTCATGCCATCGTCGGCTTGCATGCAAACTCTATTGGCCGCACTGCTTTCCATCGCTGCGACGAGCCGGACCCATGCCGTCGAACCGTCGCAAGTGGACGCGCCCGTGCCGGCGCAATGGCAGGGGCCCTACCCGTGGAACTACCAGGGAACGCTCGAGCGCCGACCGCGACCGGCGTTGATGGCGGGCGCCTGCGCGGCGGCTCCGACCGCACGCGTCCTGCTGGCCGGCGACAGCTGGGCGCAATACATGTGGGACGACGACGCGCACAACGAAATATTCGACGCGTTCGGGCAGGCCGATCACCTCGCCGTGAGCCGGTCGCTGGGCTCGAATCCGGGTCCGGGCTACGGCGGACCGGAATATGCGATCTCCGGCAGCGAGGCGCGCGAATGGATCGACACGGCCAGCTATCCATGGATCGCCAACGTCGTCGCCGAACTCCAGGCACAGCCGAGCATCGACACCGTCGTATTCAGTCTTGGCGGCAACGACATCCTGGCCGGCAGGTCCGGTGGCGGCTGGTACAAGGACATGGATCTCGACGTGCCGGGATCCGAAGATGCCCTCTTCACGCGCATCCTCGCCGACAGCGACAGCATCCTCTCCGCATTCACGGCGGTGCGCCCGCAGATCGATGTCCTCGTTTCCAGCTACGAGTATCCGAACTTCAACGTCTCCGCCTTCTGGTGCTGGATCTATGCCTGCCCGAAACGGCGTGACCTCAGCCGCGATCCGGACAACGCGCTGGTCACCGACGCGCAGATCAACGCGATGAACCTCGATGTCGAATCGCGGCGCATCGCCTGGACCAATACCGACCCTCGCCTGCACTTCGATCATGGCGACGGCGAGATGCACCACTACTACGGCGATGGCGCATCGGCACCGGGTGCATTGCCGCGACCCGGCCAGCAGGCGCCCGGCTATCTTCCGTTCCCCGGCGGCAATCCGCTGCGCCCCAGCCTGCGCGAAAATTTCCGCCAGACCTCCGGAATTTCGGCAGATCCGATCCACCTCAATGCAGAGGGCTACCGCTACAAGGTGGCCGTGCAGACCGAGAGCTACTTCTTCCCGCGCTTTCGCGGGACGGTATCGCAGACCTTGACCTCGCTCGGCGGCGCGTTCGACGGCTGGACCGATGGCGTCGTCGCCGGCACCGATGGCATCGTGCTGGGCGACGACGGCGCGCGCCTGACCCATGGCATCGTCAGCTTCGACACCCGCGTCATTCCGGCCGACGCCGTGATCGGTTCGGCCAGCCTTTACCTGCTGCAGGAAACACGCAGCGGCGCCAACCCGTTCCTGACCGGCAATCTCGGCGCACCTCGCCTTGACGTTGCCGCCAGCTTCGGCGCAGCCGAAGTCGAGGCCAGCGACGCCAGCGCGCCGGCGGACGCGGAAGATGCCGGATGCTTCGTCGGATCGGCGGACGCAAGGTACTACGCGATGCGCATCGACCTGGCCCCTGCCGCGCTGACGGCCATCCGGCGCGACGGAATCACCCAGTTCCGCATCGAGTTCTCAGGCGTCGATGCCGGCATCGATCGCGTGCAGTTCAGCGATGGCGATGCGCCACCGGCGACCGGAAAGGAGTTCCGGGACAGGCACTACACGATCGAGGAACTGCAGCCGGATGGGACGATTCGCACCCGTCAGGCCACCGGCAGCGCGCTCGTCCATCGCGGCATCGCGGAGGTCACCGGCAACGCCAGGCCGTTCCTGGATCTGCGCTACGTCGATCTGATATTCCGGGATGGATTCGAAACGGCAGGCGCCCCCGAAGTGCGCCACTGACGCACTGCAACCCGGCTCAGGGGGCGGGCCCGTCCGTGCCATCGGCGAATATCCGGTTGGGATCATCGACCACCAGCAGCGCCTGCGCACGCGGATAGGCGATGCGCGTCGTGCGGCCGTCAGGCCAGCGGATGTCGAGCGTATCGGCCCTGCTCGCCGCACCGAGTCCGAAGTGGGCCTCGATCGGCGCGGACGACTGGAACCCCCTGCCGGCGACGAGGACCTGCAGCTGCGAGCTGCCGCCACGGCGAAGTCGCAGTTCGGCGCCGACCGCCTGCGGGTTGGGTCCGGGCTGGCGCAAGGCCACGCCAAGGCCATGCCGCCCCGCGGGTGCATCATTGCGGAACAGCCTTGCCACGCCTTCGTTGTTGGTCAGGTAGATGTCGAGGTCGCCATCGCGGTCGTAGTCGAAACAGGCGATGCCGCGTCCCTGGCCGGTATCGGCGACTCCGAGATTCGCTGCGTCCTCGATGAAGCTGCCGTTGCCCTGGTTGACGAACAGGCGTGCCGGGTCGGAACCGAACACCGGATGCGAGCCGAACGGCATGCCGTTCACGTGGAAGATGTCGAGCGAACCATCGAGATCGAAATCAGCCAGGCAACTGCCCCAGCCCCAGAATCCCTGGCGCACGCCGGCGGCCTGGCTGACGTCAACGAATACGCCGCCGCCGTCATTCCGATAGAGCCGGTTGCCGGTGACGCCCTGCCCGCCGACCGGCACCCCGGCCGGGTCGTAGATCGAGCTGACGAACCAGTCGAGGTCGCCGTCGTTGTCGAAATCGCCGACATCCGCACCCATGCCGTTCTCGTCGTCGAACTGGCTGTCGTCCCATGCTTCGAACAGGCCGCCACCGAGGTTGTGGAAGGCGCGGGTGGTCCTGAAGTCGGATGCCATCAGCAAATCGGGCCTGTGGTCGCCATCCATGTCGACGAGCAGCGGCGTGAAGGTCAGGTCGGTCGATTGCAGCACGCCAAGGCCGGCGCTCGTGCTGATGTCCACCAGCGACGCACCGTCGTTGCGCCAGAGATGGCCGGCATGTACGGGTGCGGAACTGTGGTTGTCCCAGTGGCTGACCGCCAGATCGAGGTCGCCATCGCCGTCGATGTCCGCGGACGCGGCCGAATAGGCGTCGATCGTCGAGGCGCCGAGTCCCCACGCGAGCGTGGCATCGCTGAACTGTCCGGCATTATTGAGGTAGAGGCGCGTGCCGAAACCGCGCAAGCCGGTCAGCACCAGGTCGAGCCAGCCATTGCCATCGAGGTCGACCAGCATCGCACCCGCGGCGACATTGTCGAGGATCGAAAGGCCATGCTGGCTTGCCGCGCTCTCGAAAGTTCCATCGCCACGGTTGCGCAGCAGGCGCAGCGGCAGGTAGTCGCCCTGCGGCACGATCAGGTCGATGTCGCCGTCGTTGTCGATATCACCGGCAGCAACGCCCGCCGGCATCATGTCGCGCGTCTCGCTGTAACCAAACTGGAAACGGAACTGGGCGCTGGCGCCCGCTGCCGTCGTGACATCGGTGAAATGCCAGGCAGCGGTTCCGGCATGCGCGCATGCAGCGGACAGCGCGACCAGCGCGGCCATTGCCGTCGCTGCGGTTCGGCAAGCCCGGCCGCATGCCATGTCCCGGATCATGCAGAATGACCGGTCGGCGGGTGGTTGGTCCTGCGGACCGCGACCTTTCCCGACCGCTTCACGGATTGCACGATGAATCCTCCAATTGACACGAAAACAACCGGCAGCGGTGGTCGCCCCAAGAACTTCTCGGCCCATGGCTCCTGGCGGCCAATGCGCTCCCCTGCCCGCTCAGGGTAGCCCGTCGGGCCGGGAAGTCAAAAAAAGCATCGGATATCGCAACGCCTGGCAGGCTGCAGCGCGGAAACGGGAAGGCGCCAGGTGCTGCCACTATGCCCCGCGCAGGCGCATCGTCAGTCCCTTGAGGAAATTGCGCAGGATCTGGTCGCCGCACGGCCGATAGTGCTTGTGTCCAGGCTGGCGGAACAGCGCGGAGAGCTCCGGCTTGGAAAGCGGGAATCCGGCCTCGGCGAAAACCGCGTGCATGTCGAGGTCCTTCAGTTCGAAGGCGACGCGAAGCTTCTTCAGCACGATGTTGTTGGTGACCCGACGTGCGACGGGACGCGGCGGCTGATCCTCCTTCTTGCCGCGAAAACGGAAGACGAGGCCATCGAGGAAATGCGCCAGTACGTGATCGGGACACTCGACGTGGCCCTCCTCGTCCTCCTTCTTCAGGTAGGCCTGCATGTCGGCCTTGTCGAGTTCGAGGTCCGCATCGGCAAGGCGCGCGACCTCGACGACCTTGCTGTCGCCGAGATCGAGCATGTAGCGGATGCTGCGCAGGATGTCGCTGTTGGTCACCGGCAATTTTCCCGTGGACGATGCAATTGCGTCTTTCGCAGCCGGCCTACTTCGCCAGTTCGTGGAGATACTCGACGAACGACATCACCGCGCCGTCATAGCCGCGCACCGCGGGATTCGACGATTCGATGACATAGTATTCGTCGGGCGCATGCGCGCCACTGCCGTGGCCGAGGCCGAAATGTCCGGAGGCCAGGCTGAGCGGCGGATTGGTGAAGACGAATCCCGGATAGGATCCCGCGTTGCGTGGCCACAGCAGCGGCTTGAGCCCGTCGCGCTTGAGCACGTCAATCTGGGCCTGGATCAGGCGTGCGTCCGATTTCGTGCTGGTCGGATCGTAGCCGCCGCCGACAATGACTTCGATGTCGCCGAACCCGCGCTTGGCGAGATGGGCCTTGAGCGCGGCCACAGCATCGTCCTTCTTCATGCCCGGCACCAGGCGCATGTCGATCTTGGCCACGGCACGATGCGGCAGCACGGTCTTGCCACCCGGCCCCGTGTAGCCGCCGACCAGGCCCTCGATGTTGATCGTCGGTTGCGAGACGAGGCGTTCGTTCGCGGCCTGCCATGACAAGTCGTCGATCCAGTGCGGCACGCCAAGCTGCTTCTTCAGCCGCTCCTCGCTGCGCACCGCAGTCGCTGCGGCGATCATGGCCTTTTCCTCGGCGCTGATCGGCGGTGCGACCGGATAGTTCTCGACCGTGATGGTATTGCCATCGTCGGAGACCAGCGTGTCGAGCGCCTTGACCAGGTGCCAGGCAGGACTGTCGACCATCGCCTTGAGCGAGGAGTGGATGTCCTTGGCCGGACCGCGGCCCCACTTCTCGCCACTGGCGACGAGTTCGAGTTCGACAACGCCCTTGGCGCCAAGGCTGACCGAAACCATGCCATCGAGATCCTGCGATGCGGAGGGCATGAACACGCCGATCGTCTTGGCCAGCGCGGCCTCGACCTCGGGCCGGTGCACAAGCTGGCCGATGTGCGGCGAGCCGATTTCCTCTTCGCCCTCGGCAACCAGCACGAGGTTCACCGGCATCTTCTTGCCCGCGCCGCGAATGGCATGCAGGGCGGCGAGGAAGGCCGATTCGGGGCCCTTCTGGTTCACCGCACCGCGACCGACGATGGCCTTGCCGATGCCGGGCTTGTCGACGAGGCGCGCCTCCAGCGGCGGCGAACTCCATTCCGCCGGATCGAACTGCTTGACGTCGTACATGAAATAGAGCCCGACCGTCTTCTTCGCACCTGCATCGAGCGTCGCGAACACGCCGGGCTTGCCATCGGTGTCGAGGATCTCGACCTTCTGGAATCCTGCATCCCGGGCCAGCCTTGCCATGTATTCGGCGCCTTCGCGCGAATTGAGGTCCTCGGCGGCGATCGATGGCAGCGCGATCCAGTCCTGAAGGCGCTTGATGGATTCATCGTGGCGCTTGGCGACTTCAGCCTTGATGGCGACGAAGTCCGCATTGGCTGCCTGCGTGATGCCGCTGGCGGCGAATGCCAGCAAGGCGGTTGCAAACGACAGCGCGTGAAGGCTGGTTCGCGGTGTGCGACGGTAGGAAATCATCCTGCGCTCCCTGATCGGTTCTTTGCGGGAAGCGAAAGATAGCACCGCCCCCGGCCTCGTGTCGGCAGCCGCTGCGGCCAATCAGGCCCGCCTGCGCGGTGCTGTGGTC
Source organism: Dokdonella sp. (assembly GCA_036734345.1). GTDB lineage: Bacteria > Pseudomonadota > Gammaproteobacteria > Xanthomonadales > Rhodanobacteraceae > Dokdonella. The sequence goes on from DAIMYT010000012.1 coordinate 44,293, forward strand.
TAATCGCTGCGTGGCACCGGGACACTCCCGCAAGCGCGCGTGAAGCCCACCATCCCCTGATCGGGATCACCAGGCACGAGGTTGCCGGACATGCAAAGGTTCGCTCTGATCGCCCCGTACATCATGGCCCTCGGCCTGGCTGGTTGCGCGACTCCATCGCCATCGCAACCGCCATCGGCACAGTTTCCGCACTACGACCTGCTGGTGCGCAACGGACTCGTCTACGACGGTACGGGCGCGCCGCCGCGGGAAGTGGACTTGGCCGTCAATGCTGATCGCATTGCCGCCCTGCTGCCGCGCGGAGCGCGCGTCACTGCGGATACCGAACTGGATGCCGGCGGCCGTGCGGTTGCCCCGGGTTTCATCAATGTCCTCAGCTGGGCCACCGAATCGCTGCTCGTCGACGGCCGCAGCATGGGCGACATCCGCCAAGGCGTCACCCTCGAGATCTTCGGCGAGGGCTGGTCGATGGGGCCGCTCAACGATGCCATGAAGGCGGACGCGCTCAAGCAGCAGGGCGATATCCGCTATGCGATCGAATGGACGACGCTGGGCGAGTATCTCGACTACCTGCAGGCGCGCGGCATTTCCCCCAATATTGCCTCATTCGTCGGCGCGACCACGGTGCGCATCCATGAACTCGGCGAAGCCGACGTCACACCCGACGAACGGCAGCTGGCGCACATGCAGGAACTGGTGCGCGCGGCAATGGACGAAGGCGCACTCGGTGTCGGCGCTTCGCTGATCTACCCACCGGCATTCTTCGCGAAAACGGACGAACTGGTCGCGCTCGCGCAAACCGCGGCCGAATCGGGTGGCGGCTATGTCGCGCACATGCGCAGCGAAGCCGACCGCCTGCCGGATGCCATCGAGGAAACCATCGCCATCGGCCGCGCCAGCCGCCAGCACGTCGAGGCCTATCACCTCAAGGCGGCGGGCGAACGCAACTGGCCGAAGATGGCGCAGGCGATCGCACGCATCGAAGCGGCGCGCAGCGAAGGCATCGACATGGCGGCCAACATGTATGCCTACACCGCGGGCGCCACCGGCCTGACCGTCGCCCTGCCCCCGTGGGTACAGGCAGGCGGCCAGGAAGCCATGATCGCGCGCCTGAAGGATCCGTCGGCGCGGAAGAAAGTAATCGAAGAGATGAGACAGCCGAACGACACCTGGGAGAACCTGCGCCTGCTCACCGGCGACGATTCGCGCGTGCTCTTCATCGGCTTCAGGAATCCGGCACTCAAGCCGCTGATCGGCAAGACCCTTGCCGAGGTCAGCAGCCTGCGCGGAACTTCAGCCGAAGACACCATCCTCGATCTCATCATCGAGGACGATTCGCGCGTGGATACGGCGTACTTCCTGATGAGCGAAGCCAATGTCGAACTCGGCCTGTCGCAACCCTGGGTCAGCCTCGGATCCGATGCGGAGTCTTCGGCCCCGGAGGGCGTCTTCCTCAAGTCAAGCACCCATCCGCGCGCCTACGGCAATGTCGCCCGCTTCCTCGGCCACTACGTGCGCGATCGCAAGCTGATGCCGCTCGAACAGGCAATCCACCGGCTGACCGGATTGCCGGCGCACAACTGGAAGCTGCGCGACCGCGGCTGCATTGCAGCCGGCTGCCATGCCGACCTCGTCGTGTTCGATCCGGCGAAGATCGCGGACCACGCAACCTACGCCTCGCCGATGCAGTACGCGACCGGGGTCACCGACGTCTACGTCAACGGCGTGCAGGTGCTGCGCAACGGCGAACACACCGGCGCCACGCCGGGACAGGTCGTGCGCGGGCCGGGCTGGCGCGGATGGAAGGATTCCGCGCCCGGCGCGGCGGCGTCGACTATGCGCTGAGCGAGTCCGCCGGCAGATGGCGGACCCGGCCTGGCCGTGCGGTCCCTACTCGAAACCGTTCGCGTAGATGCACTCGGCACTGCCATTGCAGCCGTTGGCGGTGAATGGATCGCTGTAGCGCGGATCGGACAGGAAGGCCGTATCGGTCAGCGTATTCATGAACGCGACGAGCGCCTGCTTCTGCGCGGCCGTCAGGTTCAGCCGGATCGGATTGCCGTTCGGCAGGCGCAGGCGCGGGTCGAGGTTCGGATGTGGCTGCACGCCCGAATTGTAGTGTTCGACGACCTGTTCCAGCGTCGCAAACCGGCCATCGTGCATGTACGGCGCACGCACGCCGATGTTGCGCAGCGATGGCACCTTGAACGAACCGAGGAAATTCGGCGTACCGAACGTCTCGAACGCGCCCTGGTCGGCACTCGTGTTCGAATCGAGTCCGCTGTTCATCGGCCCGTTCTGCTCGTTGACGAAGGCTTCGGTGGCATGGCAGCCGCCACAACCCGCGCCACCCGCCTGCGGAGCGGTCAGGAAGAGATTCTTGCCCTGGCTCTCCTGGGCGGTGAAATTGGGGAATGGCTGGTTGAAGTTGCCGACCATGGCGCGCCCCTGGTCGTATCGGCTGGTGATCGACACCAGGCTGCGCACGAACTGGGCAATCGCCTTGCCGATGCGATCGGCGCTGATCGCGGGATCGCCGAATGCGGCGTCGAACAAGGCCGGGTAGTAGCTCTTCTGCGCAAGGCGGGTTTCCAGATCGGCCAGGGTCATGCCCATCTCGACCGGATCCTGGATCGGCATCAGCGCCTGTACTTCCATGGTCTGCGCGCGCTCGTCCCAGAATGCCCGGCCGCGCTGGTAGAAGCGCGCATTGGTCAGGCCCATCGAATGACGGCGGGTATTGCCGCCGGCAAAGCCGACGCTCAGCGTGCGCGAATCGGCGAATCCGTGCGCCCTCTCGTGGGACGAGCTGCAGGAGACGGTTCTATTCAGGCTCAGTTCCCGGTCATGGAACAGCACGCGACCGAGGGTCGCGCCGCTGCTCGTCGTGGGATTGCTGCCCGGCGTGTTGTCATGATCGATCACCGCGATCTGGGTCGGCGATCCGGGCACTGCCGGCACATAGAAGTAGGCCGGCAGGTTGACGAAGTAGTCGAAGGGCGGCGAAGGGAGCACGGGGTCTCCCTGGTCCGCCTGCGCGGTTGCCACGATCATCCATCCCAGCAGCAACTGCGCACACAGTCTCATCTTGCTCATCGAATCTTCCCACCCGGATCAAACGCGCGCTGCCCCGCCGGCGCAGCCCCTTTCGGCCGCCAAGCTAGCGGCCTGATGCACGTAATACAGGACAATCATGGAGATTTCGTGGAGACGGCCGGCACAGGCGCCCCCCAAGCCCGCCACGCAATGCGTGCGGCAGGCTTTGCGCTGCATGGGCCAGCCGGGTCTGAACCGGCTCAGTTCGCGCCGGCAACCGGCAGCGCGGGTACCGCCAGGCTTCGATCGGGATCGCCCGTCGCCCCGGAGAGCATGTTGGGGGGTAGGTGCCCCGCATCGCCCGCGGCGATGAGCTTGAAGCGGCCATCCGCCTCGACGCGGATCGTGGTGATGCTCGCATGCCGGAATGACATTTCCAGCCACGACTCGGTATCGACGCCGAGCGCGCGGGTGACCAGATAGCGGGTCACGTTGCCATGGCAGACGAACATCTCGGTGCGCTCGCTGCCTTGCGCCGGCTTGAAATAGCGATCGACCAGCCGGTCCAGTTGCGCCTTGCAGGCGACCGTGTCTTCGGGCTTTTCGTCCTTCATGATCTCGGCCCGGCGAGTCGGAGGCGTGCATTCGGCGAGGTCGTCGAGCACGGTGAATTCCTGTCCCGGCAGATCCGCGGCGATGACGGCGGCCGTGTCCCTGGCTCGCTGCATCGGACTGACGTACAGCGCATCGAAGCGATTCGCCATGCCTGCCAGCCTTGCGCCGGCCAGGCGGGCCTGCGCGACACCCAGCGGCGACAGGCCGGGTCCGAGCTTTTCATCCACGGAGGGATCGGGCACATAGTGGCCGTGGCGCACCACGACGATGGTGCGTGCCGCGGGCGACTGCGCGGCGTGGACGGGCGTCGTCGCGACGAGGAGGAGAAGGACGCCGGCCAGGATAT
>DAIMYT010000013.1:0-47868 GCA_036734345.1 Dokdonella sp.
CGCAGATGCACCGTGGCCGTGCTTCAAGCCAGCGCAACAAAGAGGTGCGCGCAGACAGGTGTCGCCTGACCGATTGTTTCAATTGAAACAGGTGGCATTCAAAAGGCCCGCCAACCGCACCGCGCGTCTCGCCAAGGCAACCAGCCTTCACTTCGCCACGCAGCACGGCTGGCGGGCCTTTTGAACGCCATGACGGTTGTGCCACTTGATCAGCGTTGCCTTAACCGCAGCGCCCGCTCCGGGCCGTGTAAAATGCCCGGCCTCCCCGTTTCCGGAACCTGCTGGATGCCCTGCGATCCCCGCGTCAAGCCAATGCAATCCGCCCCGGGCGCGCTTTCACGAAGGGCCGGCTGTGCGAGCGCGGAGCAGGTCGGCAGGTGAGCATCATCGGCAAGCTGGTCGGCGCCCTGCTCGGGCTGCTCGTGTTCCGCAACTTCGTCGGGGTCATGATCGGTGCCTTCGCCGGACACATGTTCGACCTCAGCGTCAGCCAGGCACGATCCAACGCGCGCGCATCGTCGTTCGTCGAGCCGCTGTTCGCCTTTGCCGGCGCCCTGGCGAAGTCGGATGGCCGCGTATCCGAACTCGAGATCCGCGCGGCCGAGGCGCTGATGAACCGGCTGCGCCTCGACCCGGACATGCGGCGCATGGCCATCGAGCGTTTCAATGAAGGCAAGGCTCCGGGATTCGAGGTCCACGTGGCCGTCGGCGAGCTCAAGGCCTGGACACGCGGACGCCGCGACCTCGCCTTCCTGCTGCTCGACATGCTGCTTGACCTTGTCCACGCCGAAGGGACGCCGGTCGCCAACAAGCTCGGCATGGTGCGCAAGCTGTGCTGGGCCCTTGGCGTCACCGATGCGGAACTCGATGCAGTCAGCGCGATGAAGGGCTACGGACCGCGCTACCACGGCACCCAGGGTGCGCGACCGGGCCAGCGCCCCTCGCGCAACACGGTGTCGACGGCCGATCCCTACGTGGTGCTCGGCATCTCGCACGAGGCGGATCCGCGCGAGATCAAGCGCGCCTATCGCAAGCTCATGAGCCAGCATCATCCGGACAAGCTCGGCAACGTGCCCGAGGAGCTCAAGCACCGGGCGGAATCGCGCGCGCGCGAGATCAACGCCGCCTACGAGCGGATCAAGAGCGAGCGCGGCTTTACCTGACCCGCTGCGTCCTGGCGCGCCTTGAGACAGGCGGGCGCCGTTTTGCGCCCTTACTGCGGAGAACCCGTCCTCCGGAGTGGATCCCATGCGCAGCCGTCGATTTCCCGTATCCGCCCTTGTCGTACTTCTTGCCCTCGCCGCAGGCGCCGCCTGGGCCCAGTCCGAGCACTGGCAGCCGCTCGAGCGGATCGACGTGCAGCCTGGCGGCGCCGCCAGCGCAACCCGGTTCGCATTGGCCGAAGCCTCGATCAGCGACGATGGGCGCTGGGTCGTGTTCTCCTCGTCCGCGGCCGACCTCGTCGCGGGCGACAGCAATGCGCAATCGGACGTATTCGTGCGCGACCGGCGCAATGCAAGCACGCGCCGGCTGAGCCTGCGCGCCGACGGATCGCAGGCGCTGCTGCCGAGCTACCGTGCGCAGGCCACGGCCGATGGCCGCTTCGTCACCTTCGTTTCGAACGATAGCCTGCTGGTCGGCAACGACCAGAACTCGGCCGCCGACCAGTTCCTGCTCGACCGCGATGCCGACGGCAATGGCATCCTCGACGAACCGGGTGGCACGACCATGCAACTGGTCAGCCTCAACAATGCCGGCACGACCTTTTTCAACGGCGCGAAGAGAGTGATCGCCGCGATCGACCGCAGCGGCAACGCGGTGACCTTCGCCACCCTGCAGCCGCTGGCCGGCAACGACAACAACAGCCAGCCCGATGTCTACGTCCGCGACCGCATCACCGCGACGACCCGGCTCATCAGCCAGTCGACCGACGGCACGGTCGGCAACGACCAAAGTCCCGACTTTTTCGCACCACCGCTCGACATCAGCGACAGCGGCAAACTGGTCGTGTTCAGTTCCAATGCGACCAACCTCGATCCGGCGAGCCCGGGATCCGGACTCGGGATTTTCCTGCGCGACCGCGACAGCGACGGCAACGGTACGCCGGACGAGCCCGGTGGATCGACAACCCGGCGCATCCACGTCGCTGCGCCCGGTGGCGCCGAGCTGCCGACGGGGCCGTTCGCCCAGTTCGATCTCAGCGGCGACGGTCGCTGGATGGCGATCGCCGCCTCGAATGCGGCCGGCCCGAACCCGGTGGGCACGGACATCTATCGACATGATCTCGGCCTCGATCTCGATGCACCGGTCGTTTTCGTCGCGGCCGACTGGCGCAAGGGCAATGCGAACTGTTGCGGCAACCAGGGTCCAAGGATCTCCCGCCAGGGCGATGTCCTCGCCTTTACCTCGACCCAGAACTACAACTTCGGCGGAGTCAACGGCGGGCGCAGCGACGTCTTCGTCGAAGCCGGTGCCGGCACGCTGACCCGGATCACCGACTACCCAGTTCCGGCCAGCCAGGATGACGGGCTCTCCTATGGCGTCATGGCGCTTTCCGCGAACGGCGCGTACATGGTTGTTGGCGTCGCTGGCGCGGGGACCAGCGCAGCGCCGGCGGAAGGCTTTTTCGTCTACCAGCGCGATCAAGTGTTCGAGGCAGCTTTCGATCCGCAGCCATGACCCGTCGCAGCGAGCCAGGGCAAACCAGCGACCGCCGCCGACACCCACCCGCGGGCCGGCTACAATCCCTGCCCGAAGGGGGTACGGGATGGACGACGGCGGCGCGATCACCGGATTGCTCAGGCGCATGTCGGCGGGCGAGGCGGAGGCCGAGGCGGACCTGTTGCCGCTGGTCTACGCGCAGCTGCATGCGTTGGCCGCGCGCTACCTGCGCGGCGAGCGCGCCGCGCATACGCTTTCGCCGACCGCGCTGGTCAACGAGTCCTGGCTGCGTCTGGCCAGTGACGTCAGCTTTTCGCCGACCGATCGCCGCGACTACTTCGCGGTCGCTGCTCGGCGCATGCGCCAGGTGTTGGTCGACCATGCGCGCCATCGCGATGCGGCCAAGCGCGGAGCCGGCCTGCGCGAGGCCGCCATCACGCTGTCGTCGCTGGCGAGCGAGCAGGGCAACGGCGACGTTGATGCGCTGGCACTCGATCAGGCCCTGTCGCGACTCGAAGCCATGGACGCGCGCAAGGCCAGGGTGGTCGAACTGCGCTACTTCGCCGGCCTGACCATGGACGAGGTAGCCGAAGTGCTCGATGTATCGCGGGCGACGGCGCAACGCGACTGGGAGGTTGCCCGCACGTTCCTGTTCCAGGCGTTGCGGTGAACACTGACGAGCAGGCCGGCGCGGGCGACGCCATCGTCGCGGCCGCACTTTCCCTGTTCGAACGGGCTCTCGAAAGGAGCGCCGCCGAGCGCGAGTCGTTCGTCCACGACGCAGCCGCGGATGATGCGCCGCTGAGGCTTGCCACGCTTGCCTTGCTGGTGGCGCACGCGGCGAGCGAGGGCTTCCTCGACCCGCAACCGGCGATCGCGCACGAGTTGGGCGCCTATCGCCTGGTCAGTCCGCTCGGCGCCGGCGGCATGGGCCAGGTCTGGCTGGGCGAGCGCGTAGACGGAGCTTATCGGCAGCGCGTGGCGATCAAGGTCCTGGCCAGCGTTCTCGGCGATCCCGACGCGCTGCGTCGCGCCGAAGCGGAGCGCCAGTTCCTCGCTTCGATCGAGCACCCGAACATAGCGCATGTGCTCGATGGCGGCAGTACCGCGCAGGGCCAACCCTATGTCGTGATGGAGTACGTCGACGGCGAGCCGATCGACCAGTGGTGCCGCCAGCGCCGGATCGATCCGGTGGCACGCGTGCGCCTGTTCCTGCAGGTGCTGGGTGCGGTCGAGGCTGCGCACCGTTCGCTGATCATCCATCGCGACATCAAGCCGGCCAACGTCCTCGTCACCGCTTCCGGCGTGGTCAAGCTGCTCGATTTCGGCATCGCCAAGTCGCTCGACGCCGCAGCGGGCGGTGCCACGCGCACCGGCTGGATGCCGATGACGCCCCGCTACGCGAGTCCCGAGCAGCTCGCCGGCAAGGCGCTGACCACGGCCAGTGATGTCTATGCACTCGGATTGCTCCTGCATGAACTGCTGACCGGCGTCGCTGCCAACCCGGGTACTTCCCAGGGCGTTTCCCAACTCGCGTTATTCGTTTCCACCCATTCGCCTACCCGGCCGAGCCAGCGCATCGAGGCTACGGCGCTCGGCATCGAGCCGCGCCTGGCGCGTGACTGGCACAGGCGCATCGCTGGCGACCTCGATCGCGTCGTCATGAAGGCGCTGGCGCCGGAGCTGTCGCGGCGCTATGGAACCGTCCAGGCTTTCGCCGCGGACCTCGCGTGCTGGCTCGACAAGCGCCCGGTCAGCGCGCGCGCGGGCGGGCAGGCCTATCGCTTCGGCAAGTTCATCCAGCGCAACCGGATCAGTGCCGCGGCCACTGCAGCGGCGGCGTGCGCGCTCGCGGTCGGTCTCGGTATCGCGGCGGTCCAGCAACGTCGCGCGGCGGACGAGGGCGAACGTGCGCTGCGCGCGAACCGGTTCCTTACCGACATGATTGCGCGCGCCGATCCGTACGCCAGCGGCAAGCCGCCGACCCTGGTCGACGCACTCGATCGCGCCGATTTCGATATTCCACAGCAGCTCAGTGGCCAGCCGCTGCTCGAGGCCGACGTGCGCCATGCCATCGGCCGCGCATACCTGATGCTCGAACGCAACGATGCGGCGCGAACCCAGCTTGAGCGCGCCGTAGCGCTGCGCGCGGACGCGGGCGGGACCGAGTACGCCCGCGTGCTCGACTCGCTGGCCATCCTCGAATGGCAATCCGGCCACTATGCTCGCGCCGAAGACCTGTTCCGCGCGGCACTGCAGCAATGCGGGGATGACCAGCGCGGGCGCGCGCAGCGTTCCGAATTGCTCAATGACTATTCGTCGCTGCTTTCCAGCGTAGGCCGCTATCCCGAAGCGCTGGCCGCGGCGGAGGAGGCGCGCGACATCAAGGACCGCCTGCCCGATATCCCGCCGCGCGAGCGGGCCATCGTGCAGTCGAACATCGGCATGGCCCTGGATGGCCTCGGTCGCTTGGATGAGTCGGTCGCGGCTTACCGCGGCGCGCTGAAGACGTTCGAGGCGCTGCCCTCGCCGCCGCTGCTCGACATCGCGATCAACCTCAACAATCTCGCCTACGTGCAGCGCGAAATGGGCGATATCGAGGAGGCCGTGCGCAGCCAGGAACGCGCCATCGCACTGACCATCGAGGTGATGGGACCGGATTTCCCGCGTCTGTCGGTGCGTTACTCAAACCTGGCCCAGCAGTACGCGCAGCTCGGACGCCACGCGGACGCCGCCCGCGCCGCGAACGAAGCCCTGCGCCTGGCGCCGGCCGCCTTCAGCGCGCACGACCAGGCCCTGGGCCATCTCTATGCGGCGATGGCCACGGTCAGCCTGGCGCGTGGCGATACCGGCCAGGCCGCCGATTACGCGCGCAGGTCGCTGGCAGTCTACGACCTGGCGGAATCGGTCGAACCGGGACGGCGCGAAAAGGCCCAGGGTCTGCTCGATGCGGCAACCCGGGCCGCAGCCGACCCTCACTAGGTGCAAACGGCTGGCAGACGAACCCTTGGCGCTGCTGGCGGTCCTATGGGCAGCGTACGCGGCACGCCCGGCCGGGCGGCTGCGGCGGGCGGTATCCCCGCGGGTCGTTCGCCGCGCAGGCCCTGCCTGCGACGGCAATCGTCCGCCTTGTGCATTTCCCACCATCAAGGCTTGCATGTTCATCATCACCCTCGCCTGCATCACATTGATCGCATCGGCCACGATCGTGCACTACGAAGCGCTCTCCGTGCTGAGTCGCTGGTTGCCCGGCCTGCCCATGCGCAGCCGGGCCAAGCTGCTGGTCGTCGTATTCCTCGTATTCATTGCCCATGTCGTCGAGATCGCGCTCTATGGCGCTGGCTTCCACACGCTGGCCAACACGTTCGGGCTCGGCGGTTTCAACGGCATGGCCAGCGCAACCCTGAGCAACTGCCTGTATTTTTCCGCTGAAACCTACAGCTCCCTCGGATTCGGCGACCTTACTCCGAGCGGCCCTATCCGCCTTCTCGCCGGAATCGAGGCGCTCAACGGATTGCTGCTGATCGGCTGGTCGGCGTCCTACATCTACATTTCGATGGAGCGCTTCTGGTCCAGCGGAAAACCCGCAAACTGATCGTGGGCTGGCGTCGTTGCGGGAGCCGGCGCCGCCGCTGTCAGCGACTGCCTGGTGCATGGCCTCGGCACGAGCGCGATGGGGCGCGTGCGGTGCATGGCAAGGCAGAACAGCCCGCGGCCGGTTCGATCGATCTTCGCGAACTTGCTATGTTGGGACTCGACCAACCGCAGGAGCACCCATGCAGCCGATCACGAAAAGCCCGATTGCCGCATCGACCCGTCATCACCTGCTGTTTGCAGCGGTGCTTGTCCTGGCCGGATCCATGGGCTGCAGCAAGGCCGAGCCGGACACGTCTTCCGGCACGGCCGCCAACACGCGCGGGGAGACGACGCAGGATCGTGGCAGCGCTTCCATGCAGCTTGGCGATGCCACCTGGCAGGCGCGCAGCGCCCGCGCGCGCCTGCGCAACGATACGCTGACGATTTCGGCGAGCAGGACCGTCCGCAACGGCGATGCGGTGCAGAGCGAACGCCTGTCGCTGACAATTCCCGCCTACAAGGGTCCCGGCCAGTACCGCGCCGCAGCGGGCTCGATGTTCGTGCGTGTCGGCATGGATATTCCGCAGGGCGGCGAAGACAGCGAAGCAGCCGCGGGCAAGATCCTCGCCAACGCGATGAGTGGCGCGAACATGACCCGCCTGGCCGACGCCGAAATCGAAATCAGTGCGGTGTCGGGCGGCTTCGTCGAAGGCCGCTTCGCGCAGGCGGGCGGCGCAGGCGCATCGGCCGGCGACATGCAGGGGGTGTTCCGCGCCCGCATGCGCGATTGATCCGCGCCATGCGCCGGGCCGTGCCGCATGCGCGCGGCCACGGGGCGACCTCGGCAGCGCCGCGAGCGCACAAGGCTTGCCCTCGGGCCGCGTTTCCCCGACGATCCCCTGATTCCCGAGCCAGCCAGCGGTTGCCCATGCCTCGTTCGTCGCCCGTCATTGCCCCGTCGATCCTCTCCGCCAACTTCGCCCGGCTCGGCGAGGAAGTGGATGCCGTCATCGCCGCCGGTGCGGAGTGGATCCATTTCGACGTCATGGACAACCATTACGTGCCGAACCTGACGATCGGTCCGCTGGTCTGCGAGGCGCTGCGCAAGCACGGCGTGACCGCGCCGATCGACGTGCACCTGATGGTCAAGCCGGTCGATCGCATCATTCCCGATTTCGCCAGCGCCGGCGCCAGCCTGATCAGCTTCCATCCGGAAGCTTCCGAACACGTCGACCGCAGCATCCAGCTGATCCACGCCAGCGGCTGCAAGGCCGGCCTCGTATTCAATCCGGCGACTCCGCTGAACTATCTGGATCATGTGCTCGACAAGCTCGACCTGGTCCTGATCATGTCGGTCAACCCCGGGTTCGGCGGGCAGTCGTTCCTGCCCTCGGCGCTGGACAAGCTGCGCCGCGTGCGTGAACTGATCGACCGCAGCGGTCGCGACATCCGCCTCGAGATCGACGGTGGCGTCAAGGTCGACAACATCGCCGGGATCGCCCGCGCCGGTGCCGATACCTTTGTCGCGGGTTCGGCGATCTTCGGACAGCCCGACTATGCAGGCGTCATCGCCGCGATGAAATCCGCCATCGCCGGGGTCTGATCCCGGCGTCAACGGCGCGCTGCCGGGTTGCTGCCGGCGCGCCATGCCTTTCGGCCCTCGGGAGCGGCCTCCACGGCCGTTACAATCGGGCCATTCGTGAAATCCTGGAGTTGCCGATGCGTCCCATTGTTCCCGCTGCCGTGCTCGCCCTGTGCGCAAGTTCCCTGGTCCAGGCGATGCCGGCCGGCAACTCGCGCCTGCTGCGCTTTCCCGATATCTGCGGCGATGCGATCGCTTTCGTGCAGGCCGGCGACATCTACACGGTCGCCGCCAGCGGCGGCACGGCGCTGCGGCTGACCTCGCATGCCGGCCAGGAGCTGTATCCGAAATTTTCCCCGGACTGCCGCTCGATCGCCTTTTCCGCCGAGTACGACGGCACGCGCCAGGTCTATGTCATCCCGGCCAGCGGTGGCGAACCGCGCCAGCTGACCTGGTACAACGACATCGGCGCGCAACCTTTGCGCGGTGGCACCGACTACCGCGTGCTCGACTGGACGCCGGACGGCAGGAACATCCTCGTGCGCGCCAATCGCGTGCCGACCGACGACCGCGGCGGCCGGCCGTACCTGGTGCCGGTCGATGGCGGCATGGAGTCGCCCCTGGCGGTGCCGGAAACCGGCGGCGGCATGCTGTCGCCGGACGGCAGGACCTATGTCTACACGCCGATCGATCGCGAGTTCCGCAGCTGGAAGCGCTATCGCGGCGGCCGTGCCCAGGATGTATGGACCTACGACCTGGTCGACAACACCTCCAGGCGGCTGACCGACAATCCGGCCACCGACAACCAGCCGACCTGGGTCGGCGACACGATCTACTTCACCTCGGACCGCAACTACACGATGAACCTGTTCGCGATGCCGGCACAGGGTGGCGAGGCTCGCCAGGTCACGCATTTCAGCGGCTTCGACGTGCTCTGGCCGAGTGCCGGCAAGGACGCCATCGTGTTCGAGAACGGCGGCGCGATCTGGCGTTTCGATCCGAAGTCGGAACAGTCGACCGAGGTGCCGATCCGCGTCACCGGCGATTTCCCGCAGACCGTGCCGGGCTGGAAGAACGTCGCCGGCCAGGTCGAATCCTTCGATCTCGACGCGGATGGACAGACCGTGCTGTTCGCTGCCCGCGGCGAGCTGTTCCGCCTGCATGGCGAGGATGCGGATATCCGCAATCTCTCGCATAGCCCCGATGCGCGCGAGCTCGGCGTGACCCTGTCGCCCGATGCCGGGACGGTCGCCTTCCTGTCCGACGCCAGCGGCGAATACGAGATCTGGCTGCAGCCGGTCGCTGGCGGCGCGGCGAAGCAGCTGACGCACGATGGCGGCATCTGGCGCTTCGCACCGATCTTCTCGCCTGATGGCCATCACCTCGCCTATGCCGACAAGCAGCAGCGCCTGCGCATCGTCGATGCGAAAACCGGCAGCACGCGCGAAGTCGACAGCAGCCGCCGCGACGACATCACCGAATACCGCTGGTCGCCGGATGGCCAGTGGCTCGCCTACACGCTCGAGAACGATGCCGGGCTGACCCAGGTCTGGCTGTATTCGCTCAAGGACGGAACGCGAACGGCGGTCACCGAGGCGACTTCCAGCGCCTTCAGCCCGGCCTTCGATCCGCAGGGCCGCTGGCTGTATTTCCTTTCCAACCGCGACTTCCAGTTGCAGTTCAGCGCCTACGAACAGAATTACCTGTATGCCGACGCGACGCGCATCTATGCGGTCAGCCTCGCCGCGGACGGTCCGTTCCTGTATCGCGACGACGACGCGAAAGAGGCCACCGACGACAAGGCGAAATCCGGCAAGGGCAACAAAAAGCTGCGCGTCGACGTCGCCGGCATGATCGGGCGCGAACAGGTGCTCAAGGCCGCCAACGGCAACTACCAGAAGCTGCAGGCCGGACCGAAAGCCGTGTTCTACGCGTCTGTCGCCAACGGCCGTGACGGGGGCGAATTCGAGCTGCGCATGCTCGGCCTCGATGCCGACAAGGAAGCCACCATCGCGCGCGGCCTCGACGACTACCGCGTCGCCGCCGATGGCAAGCACGTGCTGGTGCGCTTCAGCGGCAAATTCGCCCGGCTCGAAACCAAGGCCGACCAGGATCCGGCCAAGAGCGCGCTCGATCTTTCGCGCATGAAGTTGCTCATCGATCCGCCGCGCGAGTGGCACCAGGAGTTCGTCGACGGCTGGCGCATCCTGCGCGACTGGTTCTACGACCCGGGCATGCATGGCGGCATCGAGCGCTGGAATGCCGTACGCGCGCGCTATGAGCCGCTGGTCGCCTATGTGGCCAGCCGCCAGGACCTCGACTACCTGTTCCAGGAACTGGTCGGCGAAGTGCAATCCGGCCACGTCTACGTGCAGAAGGGTGACGAACCGAAGATCGAACGCACGCCCGGCGGCCTGCTCGGTGCCGACATCGTGGCCGACGGCTCGGGCTATTTCCGCGTCGAACGGATCTTCCCGGGTTCGAGCTGGAACGAGCGCGAGCGTTCGCCGCTGGCCGAGCCGGGTGTAAATGTCCGCGCCGGTGATTTCATCCTTGCCGTCGACGGCGTCGATGCGCGCACGGTGAAGAATTTCTATCAGCTGATGCAGGACAAGGGCGAGCAGAAGGTCAGTCTCAGGGTCAACCGCAAGCCCGAGCTCGCCGGCAGTCGCGAGGTACGCGTGAAGGCGCTGACCTCCGAGCAGAACCTGCGCTACACCGACTGGGTCGAATCGCGGCGGGCCATGGTCGACCGCCTGTCCGGCGGGCGCATCGGCTACATCCACGTGCCGAACACCGCCACCGACGGCAACCGCGAGCTGTTCAGGGGCCTGCTTGCCTACTCGGACAAGGACGCGCTGATCATCGACGACCGCTACAACGGCGGCGGCTTCATTCCCGATCGCATGGCCGAATGGCTGGCGCGCAAGCCGCTCAACTACTGGAAGCGGCGCGGCCTCGATCCGCAGGCCACGCCGATGCTCTCGCACAATGGTCCGAAGGCCATGCTGATCAACGGCCTGTCCAGTTCGGGTGGCGATGCGCTGCCGTACTATTTCAGGAAGCTCGGGCTCGGCAAGCTGATCGGTACGCGCACCTGGGGTGGCCTGATCGGTATTTCCGGCAACCCCTCGCTGGCCGATGGCGGCATCCTGCTGGCCGCGACCTTCCGCTTCCTCGACACCGACGGCCACTGGGCGGTCGAGAACGTCGGCGTCAGCCCGGATATCGAAGTCATCGATCGGCCCGAGCTGGTCGCCGCCGGCAAGGATCCCAGTATCGAGAAGGCTGTTGCGGAGCTGCTGGGCGAACTGGCCGCGCACCCGCCGCAGAAAGTGGTCGCGCCGCCGGCCCGGGTGGACTTCGGCGCGCCGGCACCGCAATGAATGCAGCGCGGGCTGCGCTATCCTGCGCAGCCCGCCGACGCCATCCGGAGTGGCAGCCGATGCAGTGTTTCGTCTACAAGAGCTTGCGCAGGCCTGAAACCTACGTGTACCTGCGCGAGGCGGACGGCTTCGACGTCCTGCCCGGGCCGATCGTCGAACAGCTCGGCTCGCTCGGTTTCGTCATCGAGATCGAACTCTCCGCGCAGCGCAAGCTGGCACGGGAGAACGTCGATGTGGTCATGGTCAACCTGCGATCGCAGGGCTACCACCTGCAGTTTCCGCCGCCACCCGCGACCGGCGATCCGGCCTGAGCGGATGCGTCGCGGCGCAGGCATGAACGCAAGCATGGCCGTCGTCGATATACTGCGCGCATTGCGGTTGTTGCCGCGGCCTGGCTGACTTGCTGCACGAAATGCCGAACCCCGCCGCCCGTCCACGTTCCCTGCTCGTTGCCCTGGCCCGTTTCGTTCCCGCGTTGCTGTTTTTCGCGGCGAGCGTGCCGGTCACGCAACCGTCGGCGCTGTTGCTGCTGCTTGCCGGCGATGCGCTGATGCTGACCGCTATCTGCGCCGGCATAGGATTCGACATGGACGGCCCGTTCCTTCGCAGCATCGCGCGCAGGGGCGTGGCTGGCTTCTTCCTGCTCGGTGCCTACCTGATCGTCGTCGCCCTGCTGCTGGCCGGACCCGCCTGGTGGTTGTCGCGCGAACCGTCATTGTCCGGCGCGCTCGCATTGTCGGCGGCGCTGCTGGTTGCCCTGCTCTCGCTGTGGCGCCTGTGGCCGGCCTTCGTCCTGCCCTTCGTCGGCGACGACATGCATGCCGAGGGCGGGCAGCCGTCGGGGGTGTGGTCCACCTTGCGCGCATCGGTGGTGTCCGCGCTGCGCCTCACCGGCGAACACGAGCTGTTCTTCAGCCACGGCCTGCCGGCGGCGCTGGCCGCGCTGGCGGTCTGCATCGGCGCCCTCCTGCTGGCGATTCCGGGGGCCGGGCTGAGCATCGAGCTGCGCATTTCGGCGGTCGTCCTCTACGCACTGGTGGTCGTGCCGCTGGCCAGCCTGACCCTGGCCACGCGCTGCGCCAGCGCCACCCTCGGCGAGGACCGCCTGCAGCGATCCGCACGCGTGCGCGGCCGCGATGAAGCCGCGGAAAACCCCGTCGCGGCCGTGCTGCCGGAAGACCTGGGCGTGTTCGATGCGAGCGCGACGCTGCTGGCAGCCGCGCGCTCCGGCCAGGTCGAGCTGGCCCTGGCTGCGCTCGAACGTGGCGCCAATCCCGACACCGTGCCGCTGGCGGGCGACCGCGACCAGCGCAGCGTGCTCGTGCATGCGGTGATCCTTCCGGACCTGCGCCTGCTGCGCGCGCTCATCGAGCGCGGAGTGGATGTCAATCGCAGCCATGGCGGCATGGCGCCCCTGATCGCCGCGACGCGCGACAGTTTCCAGGGGCGCCCCGATGCGATCATGACCCTGCTCGCCAATGGCGCCCATCCCGGCGTCACCGATGCCGACGCCAACAGCGTGCTGCACCATGCCGCCCTGTGCGGCGAGCCGATCGTCGCGGCCCTGCTGCTCGACGCCGGCGTCGGCATCGATGCCGTGAACCGTGAAGGCATGACCGCGCTGGGTATCGCCTGTGCCAACGGCAATTGGACCCTGGCCACGTTCCTGCTCGATCGCGGCGCCAGCACCGAGGTCGAGAACTCGCAGCCGGCCCTGCTGCTCGCCGCCACGGTGGCCGAGGATGATCCAACCGGGGTTCGGCTCCTGCTCAAGCGCAAGGCGCGGGTCGATGCGCGCGGCTTGCTCGATCGCACGGCACTGATGGCAGCGGCCCTGGCCGGGCATTCGAAGATCGCCGACGCGCTGCTCGCCGCCGGCGCCCAGGCGCAATTGCTCGATCGGAACGGAACGAATGCCCTCATGGAAGCGGCACGTTCCGGTTCCGTTGCGATCATCCACGCGCTCGGCAAGCACAAGGTCGATCCGGACCGCGTCGACTCGCTCGGGCGCACCGCACTGATCATCGCCTGCGGCGCGCGCGCGGCCAGCGACGAAGTGGTGGCGGCATTGCTCGCGCTTGGCGCGGATCGCGGCATCGCCGCCGCGGATGGTCGCCGCGCCGTCGACCACGCCGCTGCCGCCGGGCGCTGGCCGATCGTGGCCCTGCTCGATCCGGCTTTCGTCCTGCCGAGCAATCTTGCCGTCGAACCCGTTGCGACCGACGAGGCGGGCACGTCCCACCTGCTCGATGCCCTGCGTTTCGGCCACTGGAACGTCGCCGCGGAGATGCGCGAAAGCGCACAGGCCAATCCGCCGACCCATTGGGCTCAGCTCTACCTGGCCCTGCCCGAACCCGGGCACGCGCGTGCGCGTGACTGGATCTGCAATCTGGGCCTGCCGGCGGACGTGCAACTGGACAATGGAAACCTGCTGACCGATGCCTTGCTGGCCGGTCTGCCGGCCACCTGCGAGTCGCTTGCCGGCCTGGTCCGTCGCGGCTTTCCGGTCGGTGGAGCGGCCCTGCTTGCACACGTCCTTTCCAAGGCTCCCGCGAGCGGCGACCATGCCGGCATCGCCATGCTGGCGCAGGAACTGCTCGAGCGCGGCGCCGATTGCTTCGGCCGGCTTGCCGGCGACGTCAGCGCAGTCCAGCTGGCTTGCGCGCTGGGCGAGGCGGAACTGGTCGAGAACCTGCTGGCGCGAGGCTGCGATTCCAACGTGCGCGATGCGCGCGGGCGCATGCCATTGCATTACGCACTCAAGGCCAGCAGCGCGAAGGCCACTGCGGTCTCACGCATCCTTATTCGCCACGGCGCCGATCCGGAGCGCGCGTCCTCCAGCGGCGAAACGGCGCTCGGGCTCGCCCTTTCGCGTGCCGACCGCGATCTGGTCTACTGGCTGAACTGGCCGCGCTGGCGGCTGCCGGGGAGAGCCCTGCAGGGCTCCGACCTGCCGGTTGCCGCTGCCGCCGGGGACATCGATGCGGTCGACAAGCTGCTCGACCTCGGCTTCGCCGTCGGCAGCGTGGATGCACAGGGCGCCACCGCGCTGATTCGCGCGGCCGGATCCGGCTATGCGGCGCTGGTCGTGCGCCTGCTCGATGTCGGCGCCGACCCGAAACAGGCTTCCTACTCGGGTGCGACCTGCCTGTCGGCGGCCGTCGCCGCGCGCCGCGAGGCGGTGGTGCGCACCCTGCTCCAGCATGGTGTCGATGCCGACCAGCGATTGCCCGGCGGCGGCACGCCACTGATGATCGCCGCCGCGCTCGGACTGCCGCGCCTGGCCGAACCGCTGCTCGAACGCGGTGCCGACCCCAACGCCGCCGATGATCGCGGCAATACGGCCCTGCAGGCCGCCGCGCAGTTCGCCTTCGATACCCGCAACACCGCGGTCGCCAGCGAGTTGCTCGAATTGCTGCTCAACCATGGCGCGAGCAAGGACGTGCGCAACCAGAATGGCCAGGATGCCCTGCTCCTGCTGCTTGGCGCGCGCGCCGATCCCGGCACGGCCTGCGACGCGCAGCATCTCGGCCACCTGGCGGGGTTGCTGGTTGCCAGGGGCGTTGCCGTCGATACCCAGGACCAGCGCGGCGTCACGGCGCTGCACGCCTGCGCCATGCACGGCCTGCTCGGTGTCGCGCGCCTGCTCAAGTCGCACGACGCGCCGATCGACAAGCGCGACAGCCTCGGCCGCAGCGCCGGCGAGATCGCCGCGCTGCTCGGCTATGTCGACGTCGCCAGCGAGCTCGGCGTCGTGCGCAGCCCGGTGCCCGGCGCCCGCCAGACCTTGCGCAAGCGGGTGGATTGATTGATGGGGCGGGAATGGGGAATGGGGAATGGGGAATGGTGGATGGGCGGCGCCGCTCAGGCTTGAGCGCGCTGGCTTCGCATGCAGGTTCGGATTTCAAGAATCAGCGACTGATCGTTGCAGCCATGCGCCCACCTCAGGGCCTGCCTTGAACCATTCCCTATTCCCCATTCCCCATTCCCGTCTTTCAGCTACCATCCCCCGCATGAACAAGCCCAGCACCACCCATTTCGGTTATCGCGAAGTCGGCGAAGACGACAAGGCCAGGCTGGTCGGCGAGGTGTTCACCTCGGTGGCGCGCAAGTACGACATCATGAACGACCTCATGTCGTTCGGCGTGCACCGGCTGTGGAAGCGCCATTTCGTCGCCACCAGCGGCGTGCGGCCCGGTGATTCCGTGCTCGATCTTGCGGGCGGCACCGGCGATATCGCCGCACTGCTGCTGCCGCGCGTCGGCGAGAGCGGCCGCGTGGTCATCGGCGACATCAATGGCGAGATGCTGCGCGTGGGCCGCGACCGCCTGACCGACCGCGGACTCCTGCGTGGCCTCGACTATACCCGGCTCGATGCGGAAGCCCTGCCGTTCCCCGATCGCAGCTTCGATTGCGTGACGATGGCGTTCGGCCTGCGCAACGTGACGCGCAAGGAAAACGCGCTGGCCGAGATCCACCGCGTGCTCAAGGTCGGCGGGCGGGCCCTCGTCCTCGAGTTCTCGAGCGTGCGTGCGCCGCTGCTGAAGCCGATCTACGACTTCCACTCGTTCTCGGTCCTGCCGCGCATCGGCAAGCTGATCGCGGGTGACGACGCCAGTTACCGCTACCTGGCCGAATCGATCCGCAAACATCCCGACCAGGCGACGCTGAAGACGATGATGGAGGCGGCCGGCCTGGCCCGGGTCGACGTGCGCAACCTGTCGGCGGGCATCGTCGCGATCCACCGCGGGTACCGGCTCTAGCGGGCATCCGCAAGCCGCGCGGGTGGGCCGATCTGCGCTGCTGCCGGGCGGCAGGAAAAAAGAAGCCGGACGAGAAGCGGAACGCATCCTGCGCACCGTTCTCCCCTCGTCCGGCTAGGGGGACTGTAGTGACGGCAATGCCGCTCACTGGCCCACAGGATGCCTTCGGAAAACGGTTCGCGATAGCTGTAAGTTCTTACAGCTTGACGAGATCGGGGCGTGGTGCTAAGGGCGCCTGGCTAGACGGCGATCAACTGCAGGCCCATGGCCTTGGCGATGGCCTGGCGGCGGCCAAGGACGCCGAGTTTGCGTGCCGCGTTCTGCAGGTGGAAGACCACGGTGCGTTCGCCGATGCTGAGCTGCTGGCCGATTTCCCAGCTGGTCTTGCCCTCGGCGGCCCAGCGCAGGCAATCCAGTTCGCGGGCGGTCAGGTGGATCTGTTCCTGTGCACAGGCACTGAGCAGGCGCTGTCCGGCTTCGTGGACGAATGAGGCGAGCAGGTGCAGTTCGCCGAGATGGCGCAGGTTCGAACGCGCATGCGAGGTGTCGTCGGTGGCCACCGAGATCATGCCGGACTGCCCGCCCGGGCCGTGGATCGGCAGGGCGATGCCTGCGCGCAGCCCGTAGTCGGCCGCCTCGCTGAAGAACTCGGTCAGGTAGCCGGCGCGCCGGGCGAACGGATCGGCAGCCCACAGGCATGGGGTCGTATGGTGCCGGCAATGTTCGACCACCGGATCCACTTCCAGATAGCCCTGGCGACGGTAGTGCGCCATCCAGTCCGCCGGGTAGGCATTCAGCCATAGCGGCAGGCCCTGCGCGGCCGAGCCACTGGTATAGATCCAGTTCTCGAAGCCCAGGCGCTCGAGCAATCGTCCGGATTGCAGGCGCAGCTCGTCCGCCGACCGGCACTCGAGCAACTGCTGCAGACTGTCCAACTGATCGTGCATCGAAACGCCCCCTGCCAGCAAATATACGCAATTTGGCGACGCAAGTCCGCACCTCCGTTCAGCCTGGACCCGGTGCATGCCATCCGTCATGAAGGCAGGCCGCCAAGGCAATGGCATACTTGACGGCTTGCCCTGGAGGAATCATGAAATTCACTCTCTTTCTCAGTGGTTTGCTGCTTGCGGCCTGTGCAGCAGGCGCGCACGCGGAATCCGATCCACACAGTTACGCCGAACCGGCCAAGGTCAGCGTCACCGCCCTGGCCCTTGACCTGGCGGTCGATTTCGACAAGCAGGAGATTCTCGGCACGGCCGAGCTTTCCGTCGACTGGCACGATCCCGCCGCACGCACCCTGGTCCTCGACACGCGCGACCTTGCCATCGAGGCCATCGATGCGATCGACGCCGCCGGCCACGCGCAAGCGGCCACCTACACGCTCGACAAGCGCGATCCGATCTTCGGTTCCGCCCTGCGCATCGCGCTGAACGAGCAGGTGCCGACCGTGCGCATCCGCTACCGCACCTCGCCGCAGGCATCCGGGTTGCAGTGGATGACGCCGGCGCAGACCGCGAGCCGGAAACAGCCCTTCATGTTCTCGCAGTCGCAGGCGATTCATGCGCGCAGCTGGGTGCCGCTGCAGGACACGCCCGCCGTGCGCTTCACCTACAGCGCGCATGTCACCGCGCCGAAGGCGCTGCGCGTGGTGATGAGTGCGGACAATGACGCCAGCCATGCGCTCGATGGTGACTACCGCTTCGTCATGAAGCAGGCCATTCCGTCCTACCTGCTGGCCATCGCCGTGGGCGAACTCGATGTCCGCGAAACCGGGCCGCGTACCGCCGTCTACGCCGAGCCGAGCCTGGTGGCCAAGGCGGCGCGCGAATTCGAGGACACCGAAAAGATGGTCGCGGCGACCGAAAAACTGTACGGCCCCTATCGCTGGGATCGCTACGACATCCTCGTGCTGCCGGCCAGCTTTCCGTTCGGCGGCATGGAGAATCCGCGCCTGACCTTCGCCACGCCAACCGTGATCGCCGGCGACAAGAGCCTGGTCGGCCTGATCGCGCACGAGCTGGCGCATTCGTGGTCGGGCAACCTGGTGACCAACGCCAATGCCCAGCACATGTGGCTCAACGAGGGTTTCACCACCTACGTCGAAAACCGCATTGTCGAAGCCGTCTACGGGAAGGAGGTGGCCACCATGCAGCTGGTCGTCGACGACCAGGAGCTGCGCAGCGACCTCAAGGACATGAAGCCGGCCGACCAGCTGCTGGTCACCAGTCTCGAGGGCATCGATCCCGACGAGGCCCTCTCCGGCGTGCCATACGACAAGGGCCGCTGGTTCCTGCGCTTCCTCGAGTCGCGCTACGGGCGTGAGGTGTTCGATCCGTTCGTGCGCGCCTATTTCGACCACTTCGCCTTCCAGAGCATTACCACGCGCGATTTCCTCGAGTACTACAGCGAGAACCTCGAGAACAAGCATCCCGGCAAGGTCAGCTCGGCCGAAATCGACGAGTGGCTGCACCAGCCCGGCATACCGGCGAATGCGCCGGTGGCCCATTCGGCGCGCTTCGATGCGGTCGACAAGGCGGCTGCCGGTTTCCTTGCCGGCACGCTGGCGGCCAAGGACATTCCGGCGAGGAACTGGGTGACCTACGAGTGGCTGCGTTTCATCAATGCACTGCCGGCGAAGCCGACCGTCGCGCAGATGAAGGCGCTGGACAAGGCCTGGCACCTGACCGGCAGCGGCAATGGCGAGATCGCTTTCCGCTGGTATGTCGCCACCGTGCGCGCCGGCTACACCGAGGCGCGCCCGGCGATCGCCGGGTTCATCGAACGCATCGGACGGCGCAAGCTGATCGTACCGATCTACGAAGAGCTGGCCAAGAGCGATGACGGCAAGCAGTTTGCGATCGGGGTCTACGAGAAGGCAAAAGCCGGCTACCACCCGATGACCCGGGGCTCGGTGGAAAAAGTGCTCGGCCTGTAGGCCGGCTGCGCACGGTTTGCCGGCGGCGTTCCCGGTACTGGCCGGGAACGCACGGCGGCGCAAGCGCCATGAGGCCGGCTTGCCTGGCCGTCGCGGCGATGACAGGCTGCGCCGACATTCCAGCCGGCGATGCCCGATGAAGAACCTCTTGCTGTGCGTGGCCCTTTTCGTGGCCGGCGTGCCCGCTGCGGCGACTGAAATCCTGACCGTGCGCGAACAGGCGCGGGTCATCGACGAGATCCTCGCCGAGCGCCTCGACACGCTGCTGCCGACGCTCATGCGGCGCAACGGCATCGACATGTGGATCGTCGTTTCGCGCGAATACAACGAGGATCCCGTGCTGCGCACGATGCTGCCGTCGACCTGGCTCAATGCGCGCCGGCGCACGATCCTCGTCTTCCACGACGACCCGGGCAAGCAGGCATTCGAGAAGCTCGCGGTGGCCCGCTACGACGTCGGCGACCGCATCGAAGCCGCCTGGGACATGCAGCGCTTCCCGCAACAGTGGGATGCGCTCGCCGACATCGTCGCGACGCGCGATCCGAAGAAGATCGCGATCAACCTTTCCAGCGACTTCGCCCACGCAGACGGCCTCGTCCACACCGACTACACCGAACTGATGAAGGCGCTGCCCGAGGGCCTGCGCTCGCGCGTGGTCCCGGCCGAGGCCCTCGCCGTAGGCTGGCTGGAAACGAGAAGCGCCCGCGAAATGCAGATCTATCCGCAGCTCGCGCGCATCACCCATTCGATCATCGCCGAAGCCTTTTCGGAGCAGGTCATCACGCCCGGCATCACGACCAGCGACGACGTCGCCTGGTGGTTGCGCCAGCGCGTCGGCGACCTCGGCCTCGCTACGTGGTTCCATCCGACCGTATCGATCCAGCGCGCCGATGGCGAAGACTTCGATCACCTGAAGAGTTTCACCGACCACCCGCGCGGCGAGATCATCCGCGAGGGCGACCTGCTGCACGTCGATTTCGGCATCACCTACCTGCGTCTGAATACCGACGTGCAGGAGCACGCCTACGTGCTGCGTCCCGGCGAAACACAGGTACCACCCGGCATTGCCCGCGCCATGGCCACGGCCAACCGCCTGCAGGACATCCTGACCGGCGAGTTCGCCATCGGCAGGACCGGCAACCAGATCCTCGCCGCCGCTCTCGCCGAGGCGCGCAAGCAGGGCATCAAGGCGACGATCTACACGCATCCGCTCGGCAGCCACGGCCACGCCGCCGGACCCACCATCGGCATGTGGGACCAGCAGGACGGCGTGCCCGGCAGCGGCGATTTCCCGATGCACGCCGACACGGTCTACTCGATCGAACTGAATGCGGCGTCAGCGATTCCCGAATGGAAGAAGGAAATCCGCATCATGCTCGAGCAGGACGGCGGATTCGACGGCAAGACCTTTCGCTACCTCGACGGCCGCCAGCGATCGATCCACCTGATCCCGCGGCAACGATCCGGCGACACCTGAGATCGCGCTTCAGACGGTTTTCGGCACTGCAAACAGGCGTACGACGCTGTCGCGGCCGAGGACGATGAAGGTACATACGCCGAGCACGGTGCCGTAGGGGATGCCGAAACAGGAAATGGCCGCGACGACCAGGCAAAAGGTGCGCGACTTGCGCCGCCTGATCGACGAGGCCGCGATGAACTTGATCATGGCCAGGCCGATGGCGAACAGGAAGAAGACGAACCCGAAGATGCCCAAGACGGCGCCGAGCGATTCGGGCGGCAGCGTGTCGGCACGCGAGCCCGCCTTGGCCGCGGCCGAGAGGAACGTGCTCATGGCCAGGCCGATCACGGCATAGAGCAAGCCGAGCAGGGAGAAAAGCGCCGTCATCACGCCCGAGAAGAGATAGCCGTAGGAAAGCAGCCTGAGCTGCTCCTCGTCGACAACGGTCTGGCGGTAGTCCGGATCGGTCATGGCGAGTCGCTCTTTGATCGAAGCAGGGTGCGGCGGCAACGGCGCGCGGGCGCCGTCAGTTCGCTTCGGGAAGATCGAGCACCATCGGCCCAAAGCTGTTGTCGATCGCGAGTCGCCAGCGATCGTCGGCGCCCTTGCGGAATATCGAGGTCGCGACGAAATGCTGCTCCTTTGCCGCTGCGTCGGCCTGGGGAGTCAGCAATGTCCAGCGCGACAAGTACAGCGCCAGGTCACCCTGCACGGTGACGTGCATGCGGTCCTGCCTTGCCGTGCTGCCCGATCTCGCGAACAGTTCGAAAAAACCGCGCAGGTTGTCCTTGCCGGTGATCGTCCGGCCCGGTTCGACCATGAGCACGGCATCGTCGTCGTAGTGACCGAGTACGGCATCGATATCACCACGATTGAAGGCGGCATCGAGATCGGCAACAGACTGTTCCACGGAATTCACGTTCATGTTCACTCCTGACTTGCCGGCAGTGCAGACGAGGACGGTCGCCGCACCTGCAAACGCCCAACCGCGATTCGCATGCGCCTTGCCGGGCATTGTCGTGGGCACCAAGGGTGATGCGTCTTGCGACGCCATCCGGGCGCATGCTACGACCGATGCGACGCCCAAGCAAAGGTGAATGCGGATCTTTCCGCTGGTAGCCGCAAACCATGGATGCCGGCACCCCGGATTCCCGCGTGCGTCATTGCATGTCCCAGCCCGGTTGCCCGCGTGGCGGAATGGGCTGGGGCGCGACCGGCCTGAGCGGTTCGCGGGCCAGCTTGTCCTCGAGCCAGGCGAGCGCCGCGTCGAGCTGGGCGTCTGCGCCCCTGTAGGTCGCCAGTGGCGCGTTGACCACGGCGATATCCGGCGAAACGCCGTGGCCCTCGATCAGCCAGCGTCCATTTTCAGCGCTGAACTGCGGGAACTCGGCGACGCGCGCAATGCCGCCGTCGACCAGCGGATTGCGACCGGACAGCCAGATGCCGGCACCGGCCGTGCGCTGGCCGATCAGAGGCGCCAGGCCGAGCGCCTTGATGCCGGCGGCGAATGTCTCGCCATCCGAATAGGTGCGTTCGTCGATCAGCACGACCAGATGGCCGCGGAAACTCTGCTGCATGTTGAAGCCGGGCGGATTGTCCGGATAGGTCCAGAATGCCCAGGTCCGGCGCAGCAGTTTTTCGATGATCCAGCTGTCGATGTTGCCGCCGTTGTTGCGGCGGACGTCGATGACCAGGCCGTCGCGCCAGGCATTGGTGTAGAACTCGCGGGCGAAGTCGGCGACGTCGTCGCCGCCCATCGCGCGCAGGTGCAAATAGCCGATGCGGCCCTTGCCGCGATCGGCCACGCGTTCACGGCGGGACTGCTCCCAGTCGCCGTAGCGCAGCGCGGCTTCGCCGCGGCTGTCGATCGCCACCGCCACGGCCCGGTGCTGCACGCCGTTGCGGCGCAGGTCGAGCAGGACCTGCTTGCCGGCCTGGTTGGCCAGCGCGTCGGCGAGATCGGCGGCGCTGCGCAGCGGCTTGCCGTTGACCGCAGTCAGCACGTCACCCTCGCGCGCGTCGACGCCGGGCCTTGCCAGCGGTGCGCGCGATCCCGGCAATTCGGGATCGCTGCGATATACATGTGCGACGCGCAGGCCGCCTTCGACTGCAACGAAGTCGGCGCCGAGCGCCGCCGGTGCGGCGACTTCGGCGTCCTTGCGCATTTCGCCGCCGCGCACCTGCGAGTGCAGGATGCCGAGCTCGGCGGTCATCTGGCCGATCAGGTCGTCGAGTTCGTAACGGTCGGCCACGCGCGCGAGCAGCGGCTCGTAGCGGGCGCGGACCTTGTCCCAGTCGACGCCACGCATGGCCGGGTCGAACGAGAATTCGCGATGCATGCGCCAGGCATCGACGAACATCTGCTTCCATTCGGCGCGCGGATCGATCGCAAGGCGCCAGTCGGCAACCAGCACTTTCTGCTTGTCGGTTTTTTCCGGCGCCTTGGCCGCGGCATCGACGACGAACATGTCGCCGGCGCCCTTGTCCTTCCATTTGGCGAACAGGATCTTCCTGCCGTCGGCGGACAGCTGGTAGGCGCGTATGTCCTTGACGAAGGTCTCGGCCTCATCGCCATCATTGCCGATGGCCAGGGTCATCAGGAACGGATGCGCATCCTCGCCGGATTCCTGGTCGAGGAAGTACAGGCGCTTGTCGTCGCTGGCCAGCGCACTGTAGTTGCCCGGCCTGACCGGCACTTCGAACAGGCGCTGCGCCAGGCCGTCCCATGCAACCGCCGGCAGCACGGGCGTCGCCGGCTTCTTCCCATCCTTGCCCTTGCCGTCCTTGCCGTCATCGGCTCCGTTCTTCTTGCCACCCTTGTCCGCAGGCGCCAGCTCGTCGGCCGGCTGGAACGGGAAGCGCGTATCCGCCTGCAGGGCCAGCGCGTAGATCTTCGTGCGCCGATCGAACATCGGCCCCATGTTGCGGTCGCCCCAGGGGCTGCCCGGGGTAGCGACGAATTCGCGGCTGGACAAGAAGTAGAGCCACTTGCCATCAGGCGAAAAGGTGGCTGAACCGCTCTCGTAGCGGTCGCTGGTCAGGACCGCTTTGCGCGAACCGTCGCTGGCGATCAGCACGACCTGCGCACGGCCTTCGCGGCTGTCCGGCCGGGCCACGGCCAGGTAGCGGCTGTCCGCCGACCAGCGCACCGAGGCATAGGTGTCGTCGCCGCCAAAGTGGCCTTGGTCGAGCTGGCGCAGTTTGCGCGTCGCCAGGTCAAGCACGAACAGGCGCGCCTTCTTGTCGTCGAAGGCCAGCGACTTGCCGTCCGGCGACGGATAGAGGTGCCAGCGCCGCGCATCGGAATCGCGGGTCAGCGCTTCGCCCGGCCCCGAGCCATCGGCCGGAAAGCGCCATATTTCCTCGCGGCCGCCGATGTCGCTGATCGCGAACACCGACTTGCCATCCACGCCCGGCACGGCGGCGCGCGCTGGGGCCCCGTCGGGCACCGCCACGTCGATGCGACGGCGCGCGTCGGTCGCGCCGAGGGTCACTGCGCCGCGCGCGGTCAGCGCCACGCGACTGCCATCCGCCGACAGGGCGAAATCCTCGAGGTAGTCGAGCGGCTTCTCCAGCCAGCGCGTGCGCCGCTGTTCGAAATCGCTGACCAGGTTGACCGGAACCACGCGGTCCTCGCCGCTGGCGAGATCGATGCTGC
This sequence comes from Dokdonella sp., assembly GCA_036734345.1. Classification (GTDB taxonomy): domain Bacteria; phylum Pseudomonadota; class Gammaproteobacteria; order Xanthomonadales; family Rhodanobacteraceae; genus Dokdonella. Next base: position 24,021 of record DAIMYT010000013.1, read on the forward strand.
GGATGTCGGCGCCGTACTGGTAGACGATGCGGCCGCTGTCGAGCTGCGGGTCGATGACGTCGAATTCGGCGTGCGTGGTCACGGCTTTGCGATCGCTGCCATCGGCACCCATGCTCCACAGGTTGTCGCTGCCGCTCTCGTCGCTGAGGTGATAGAGCCGCCCGTTCCACCACATCGGGCTGCGCAACGAGGCCTTCACCTGCGGCGCCAGCCGCGTCGCCTCGGCGCTGCCGTCCAGTGGCGCGCGCCAGAGTTGTGCCATCGCGCCGCCCTGGTAGCCGCGCACGTGATCGCCGGTTATATGCAGGCCGAAGCGGGTGAAGAAGAGCGTGCCGCTGGCGGCATCGATGCTGCCCTGGTTGGCGTCGGCGAACGGCAGCGTGTGCTGTTCGAGGCTGGCCGGGTCGACCGTGCGCAGCACCACGCTGCTGCCTGGCCCGACCACGGCGCTGCTCGCGTAGAGCACCTCGCCGGCCGGCGTCCAGCCCTGCACCTGGACGCGTGCGCCATCGAAGCTGAGCCGCTTCGGCGCACCGCCGGCCAACGCCATCACGTAGACCTCGGGGCTGGCGTCGTAGCTGGCGATGAAGGCAACCTGGCGGCCGTCCGGCGACAGCGCGGCCTGCGATTCGAGTGCCGAATTCGAGGTCAGCCGCTGCGCCGTGCCACCGGCCAGCGGTACGCGCCAGAGATCGCCTTCGGCGGTGAATACGAGGGTGTCGCCCCGCAGCGACGGTCCACGCGCAAAGGCGGGTTCCGCGCACGCCTGCGAGGTGGACAGGAGCAGCACAAGCACGCCAATCAAGCCAGCCTTCATCCGGCGAATCCTCAGGTAACGGAGCTGCATTGTGCACAAGGATGGCCTGCAACACCCGGGCGATTGGTCATGGCCAGCCATGCGGAGCGGGCGTCGGCCGTGCCCTGTACGGTTGCGACGCGAGCGAAGGGGTGCCGTCTGACCGGACCGGGGTTCCCGGGCACCCTCGCGGATTCGTCCTGCGCTGCGTCCGGTGAACCGACCGCGATCTGCCGTTCGGATTTGCCGCTGATCTCCGTTTCATTCAATCGGAGCACGGCGGTTGTCGGGCAGAAAGTCGATGCGTGTCCTGTTTGCCCGCTGTTTGGCGTGTCAATAAATCATTGGCCATCAGCCATTTGCCGGGGCGACGAAGGGGTCGGCATTTTCAAGGTTCACAGGGAGCGCCACATGTTTTCGACCAGAATCCTGCTTTTCGGGCTGTTGTTCGCGGCGGTCATGCCGGTTCCGGCCCATGCACTCAATTTCGTCGTCAACGACGCGACCAGCAATCCCGATGCCGACACACCGGACGACGCGCTTTGCCAGACCTTGGCGGGCACCTGCTCGCTGCGTGCGGCGATCGAAGAAGCGAACGAGCAGACCGGGCCGCATACGATCACGTTCGATCCTTCCATTACCGCCATTACGCTGACCGCCGACCTGCCCGACATTCGCGCCCGGGTCATGATCGACGGCACCAATGCGGGCGCCGTCGGCGGCCGGGTCGACATCAACGGGGCCGCGCTCAATGGCGTCGGCGGATTCGACTGCTTCGACCTGATCTCCACCGGCACGGTCATGCCGCCGATCAACAATCCGGACGGGGCGCAGGGATCGACGATCAGCAACCTGGTGATCCGCAATTGCGCGGACGACGGCATCGATGCCAGCGGCCACGGCTATTCCTTCGTCAACAACCGCATCGGCACCAATCCGGCCGGCACGGCCGCCGCACCGAATGACGGCGACGGCATCACCATCGACGGCACGATTCCGCCGCCGGCGATCCCGGACATCCAGGGCCTGCTCGACAACCCGCCGACGAACTTCGCAGGGATCGCCGCGTATGCCACCGCATTGCAGGGTGCCCTGACGGTCATCGCCAATCCCAACTTCATCACCGGCAACCACATCTCCGGCAACCTGCAAACGGCCATCACGCTGAACAACCCGATGACCGTGAACTCCTTCGTCGCCGGCAACATCATCGGACTCAGCGCGGACTCGTTGAGCGCGATACCAAACGGCACCGGCGGCGGGTCGCCCAACGCTGTGGTCCTGAGCAACGGCGCCTACGGCAACTTCATCGGTCCGGGCAATGTCATCAGTGGCAACGGCAACGATGGCATCAGCATCAGCGGCGCCGTGCTGCTGCCGAATTTCATCGCCGGCAACGTGATCGGACCGGGTGCCCTGCCGGGCCTGGAACTCGGCAATGGCGACAACGGCATCGATATCAGCGCCACCATCGAGGATGACGGCACCGCGCCGGACAATCCGACCGGCTACACGACGTTCATCGGCCCGGCCAACATCATCAGCGACAACAAGAGCGACAACGGCGGCGGTGCGCTCGAACAGTACGGCAGCGATACCAGCGGCGGCATCCTCGTTTCGGGCGAAGGCGTGCGCATCTTCGGCAACGCCGTCGGCCTGTTCGCGTTTCCCGCAGGCGCGGCATTCGGACCCGCCGACCAGCTACTCGACGTCGGCAACTCCGGCAACGGCATCGTGCTCACGACCGGGGGCAACCAGGTCGGCGGCAGCGAAGTGTTCGAGGCCAACTTCATCCTGCACAACGAGCGGCACGGCATCCTCGTGCGCGGCAGCAACACGGTCGGCAACATCATCCGCGGCAACTTCATCGGCGTGGCGCCGCCGACCGGGCTCGATGTGTTCAGCCTCGGCAACAGCGGCAACGGCATCGTCGTGTATTCGGCCAGCGGCACCGTCATCGGCGGCCCCGGCGATCTCGACGACAACGTCATTGCCGCCAACGGCATCAACGGCGTGGCCCTGCGCAACGGTTCGACCAACAACGGCTGGGCGAACCTGATCCAGCGCAACCAGATCTATGCCAACGGCGCGACCACGCCGGGCACCGGCATTGGCATCGACCTCGAACACGACATCGACGTTGCCGACGTGCAACCCGATCCGGCCGGCGACGATCCGAACACCAACTATGCCAACTATGGCCAGAACCAGCCGACCCTCTGCTCGGGCGCCGGGGTTCCGTTGCCCGCCTGCGTCGCGCCCGGATTCAATGCCGGCAGCGGAGCGACCACGACGGTCTGGAGCATCGTTACGCGGCCGGGCACGACCTTGCGCATCGAGTATTTCTCGCTGCGTCCCGCCGGCATGACCTTCCTGTTCGACGAGACGGTGACGACCGATGCGGCAGGTCTTCCGGTCAGCGGCACCACCAGCACCTGCGTGGCGGGAATCTGCACGGCCACCGGAGTGCCGGCGATGGCCGAGGACACGCGCGGCCAGTCGATCGTGATGACCGCCACCGATCTGTTTGCCACCGACGTGCCGCCGGTCGATGGCCTCGTCCTCACCGACCCCGCCAACAACACATCGGAGTTTTCCGCGCCGGCCGGGATTCCGCAGGAGGTGGCCTTCGGCAGCGCCACCTATGCCGCCAGCGAGGCCGACGGGACGACCACCCTGGTCCTGAAACGGCTCGGCACGCCGACCGGCGCGGTCAGCGTCGACGTGGTCGTGTCGGCCGCGCCGGGAAGCGCCAGCGGCGGAGGGGTCGACTACGATCTCGTCAGCGTCAACCCGGTCAGCTGGGCGGATGGCGACAGTGCCGACAAGGTGTTCACGCTCTCCATCAACAACGACGCGCTCGACGAGAACGACGAGACGGTCAATCTCGAATTGCAGAATGTCAGCGGCGCGATCGCGGGCAGTCCGGCCAGTACGGTCCTGACCATCGCCGACGACGATGCGGCGCCCACGATCAGCGTTGCGGACAACAGCGTCGCCGAGGGTGATGTCAATGTCCTGCTGCCATTCGCCATCACGCTTTCCGCGGCGAGTGGCCTCGACGTGGTCGTGACCTGGTCGACCGCCGATGGCAGTGCCACCGCACCGGCCGACTACACGGCCCAGACCAACCAGATGCTCACCATTCCGGCCGGCAGCCTGAGTGCCAATGCCATCGTCGACGTGGTCGGCGATTTGCTCGACGAAGCGGATGAAACGCTGTTGCTCAATATCTCGGCAACCAATACGACCACCGCAGGCAGCAACCTGCAGGCGACCGGGACTATCACCGACAACGATCCGCTGCCCCTGCTCGGCATCAACGACGTCGGGCCGATTGACGAAGGCGACGGTCCGGCACCGACGCCGTTTGCCTTCACGCTGTCGCTGAACGCGCCGAGCGGGCGCGATGTTACGGCACGCGTGACGACCGGTGACGTGGCGGATACGGCCGTCGCGCCATCCGACTATGCGGCCATCGACCAGCTGGTGACGATTCCGGCCGGCATGCTGAGCGCGCCGGTGACCGTCAACGTGATCGGGGATACCACATTCGAGCCGTTGCCCACCGAATTTTTCAGCGTCAAGCTCGCGGCGGATGCGGTGACGCCCCTCAACGCGACCCTGGCCGATCCGCTCGGCATCGGCATCATCACCAACGATGACGGCACGCCCGGCACGCTGCAGTTCACACCCAACCCTGCCGACCAGAGCGTCGCCGAGAGTGCCGGCACGGTCATGTTCAGCGTGACCCGCAGCGGCGGGACGACAGGCGCGGTCAGCACCACGGTGGCCGTCGGCGGCAGCGCGACCCCCGGCGCCGGCAACGACTACACCATCTCGGGCCTGACCCTGAGCTGGGCCGATGGCGACGCCACCCCGCAGACGATTATGGTCACCGTCAACGACGATCCCGTTACCGAGGGCGATGAAACGGTCACCCTGACGCTCGGCGCACCAACCGGCGGGGCAACGCTTGGCGTGCCCGCGGCGGCGACCCTGACCATCCTCGCCAATGACGCAGCGGCCGGATCATTGCAGTTCACGCCCGATCCGGCCGATCAGGGCATCGCCGAAAGTGCCGGTACGGCGACCTTCACGGTCAGTCGCACCGGCGGTACGGCGGGCGCGGTCAGCACCACCGTTGCGCTCGGTGGCAGCGCGACACCCGGCGCCGGCAACGACTACACCACCTCGGGCCTGACCCTGAACTGGTCCGATGGCGACAGCAGTGACCAAACGATCACGGTCACCGTCAACGACGATGCCGTGCCGGAAGGCGACGAAACGGTCACCCTGACGCTTGGCGCACCAACCGGCGGGGCAACGCTTGGCGTGCCCGCGGCGGCGACCCTGACCATCCTCGCCAATGACGCAGCGGCCGGATCATTGCAGTTCACGCCCGATCCGGCCGATCAGACCGTCGCCGAAAACGCCGGCAGTGCGGTGTTCACTGTCAGCCGCAGCGGCGGTACGGCGGGCGCAGTCAGCACCACCGTTGCGCTTGGCGGCAGCGCGACGCCCGGTGTCGGCAACGACTACACCACCTCGGGCCTGGCCCTGAGCTGGGCCGATGGTGATGCGACGGATCGCACGGTCACTGTCACGGTCATCGACGATGGCGCGATCGAGGGCAACGAAACCGTAGTGCTCGCGCTCGGTGTACCCAGCGGCGGTGCCGTGCTCGGAACGCCCGCAGCGGCCACACTGACCATCCTCGACAACGATGCCAACGGCGGTCCCGGCGCAGCCACGGCGATACCGGCATCGTCCCCCTGGTCGCTTGCCCTGCTGTTCGTGCTGCTGGCGGCAATCGCGGCGCCGCTGGCGTCGACGACCGCGCGAAAGTTCCGTTGAAGTTCCGACGCGACTGCCGCCCAACCCCAATCGGGCGGCGGTTGCGTAGATTCCCGGCGCCGCCCCGGCACCTGATGGAATGAGGCACGTGACCGTGGCGGCGGATCTCCGGATAAAACCATGATGCTGGCGAACACTCGTTGCTGCGCGCCACATCGCTCGATCCCGATGCGGCCGGATGGTCGCTGCATGGCCTGGCGAATGCTCAGGACCCGAGCAATGGTTCAAGCGCGGTTGCCGCCATCGTCGGCGTGAACCGGATCAGCGCATAGGAAGCGACTTCGTGGACCTGGAACGGGTCCGTGGCGAGCAGCGCCCGCAAGTTTTCTTCGGAATCCGAGGCAGCCAGGATGATGCCGCCTTGGCGCGGTTCCCTGCGACCCGAGAGAAGGAATACGCCGGCCTCGTAGCCGCGCGACAGGAACGCCCTGTGCGCCTCCAGATGACGGTCCACGACGTCGAGCGGCTTGGTGTAGGTGAGCACAATGAGAAACATGGGCGAGCTCCGTGGGAAAAACGAGGGTTGTGGCCCGGACCGGCTTCGGGCAAACAGGGTTCATCCGACCAGCAGGACTTTTCCGCGCTGCGTGTTTTCCTGGACCACGCGAATCGCCTCGGCGACGTTTGCAAGGCTGAAGCTGCCGGCCACCGGCAACAGGCCGGGCTCCTCGGCAAGGAGTGCCCAAAGACCGTGCTGTGCGCTTTCAAGTTGCCCGGCGCTGGCATGTTCGAGCCAGCCATCAATGCCGAAGCCTTGCCAGGTCACGTTGCCGAAGAGAATCTGCGACGCCTTCAGCGTGATATCGCCGTCGTCGAGTATTCCGTAGGAAATCAGTCGCCCGCGCGGTTCCAGGGCATTGATCAGCGCGACGGTGGCGGCGCCGCCGACTGCGTCCAGGATGGCGTGGAAGCGGCCATTGCCGATGGCTCCTTGAAGGGTTTCGGAAAGCGTCGCTTGCCGGCTGATGGCACGCTGGGTGCGTGCATCCAGCGCGACGTAGCCGGCGCCGTCGCGGACGAGCAGGGTGACTTCCAGGCCCCTGAGCAGGGCAAGTCGGCTCAGGATCCCCGCGACCTGCGAACGACCGGCGGTCACCAGGACGCGCGACGAGCTCGCCAGGTTGCACTCCGCAAGAAGTCCCCAGGCGGTAACAGGATTCAGCGAGAACTGGCAGGCCACCGGGTCGGCCACCGAGGGTGGCACGCGGTAGACCCGCGACGCTGCGGCCACGGCGAATTCAGCCCACGCTCCCGGGCTGCGGAAGGCGACGCGTTCGCCGGGTTCGAACCCGCCGACACCGGGGCCACAGGCGACGATCGTTCCGGCGCCCTCCAGTCCGGCCACCTGGGGCGATCCGGGTTTGATCCGGTAGCGTCCGCCGATGAAAAGGAAATCGGCCGGCTGGATCGGCCTCGCCGCGACCCGCACCAGGACCTGGCCGGGCGCGGGTGCCGGCACGGGAACGTCGCGAACGCCGAGAACTTCGAGCGGATTCCCGGGCTCTTCGAATACCACGGCTTGCATCGGGCAGGCATCCTCGGCGGCGGGCGCCGCGATCGAGGCGCGCCCAATGTTGCCCGAGCATGGTGGCGCCAGCGGAAATTCCAAGGTCCATGCGCAAGGCCCGGCGCAAGCAGGGGGTTCGCCTGCGCACGCCAGCCGCCGGGTCCCGGCGAGGAACCCGGGCACCGCGGCGGCCTGGAATCGGGAAAGCCGATGCGCACGCTTTGCCAGAGCCTGGACATTCGCCACGGGCCGAACACGCCGGCGGCGACGAAAGGCAGCCACTGCCATCGGCACCTGCCGTGCCCGGCGCCCCGAGCGGGTCGACACCGTAACCCCGGCAAGCTAACAGTGGCGGGATGGCGTCACTCCGGACCCGGCAGCTGGCGCGTTGCGCAGCGGGCCATGATTCCGCCCGGATTCTGCCCGGGGTCGGCCCCGGGGCCGCCGTCCCATTCGGCTGCCCGGCGCATATCAGGCGACGACAATTGGCATCTCCGTATGCACGAAGCTGGCGCGATTCTTGTTGCATCACAGGCACTTGCGGGTGATCTGGCGGCGGCGTAGAACGGGCGCTCCTTTCGCTGTCGCGGGGGTCCCACATGAACTGCATGCGCTGTTTGTTTCTCGTGCTGGCAGGGTTCGTTGCAGTCGGCTGCAACCGTGCGCCCGAAGCGCCCGCAACGACGGCAGGCACGACGCCCGGCGCGGCGACTGCCGAGGAGATCCCCGGCGCGACGCTGATACCGGGACTGGGCGATTACCACTTCGCGATCAGCAGCACGAACCCGCAGGTACAACGCTGGTTCGACCAGGGCCTGATGCTGACCTACGGGTTCAACCATGATGCCGCCGAGCGCTCGTTCCTGCGCGCCGCATCGCTCGATCCCGAGTGCGCGATGTGCTGGTGGGGCGCGGCGCTTGTGCTCGGCCCCCATGTCAATGCGGGCATGGAGCCCGCAAACAACGCGAAGGCCTGGAAACGCCTGCAACGGGCGCGCGAGCTGGCCGCCAAGGCATCGCCGCGCGAGCAGGCCTTCATCGAAGCGCTGGCCGCGCGCTACGCCGAGCAACCGCCGGAAAACCGCCGGCCACTCGACGAGGCCTATGCCGCATCGACCGGCGCGTTGGCGAAGGCGCGCCCGGATGACCTCGACGCCGCGGTGTTCCATGCCGAGGCGCTGATGGACCTGCAGCCGTGGGACTACTACGACGAGCAGCGCCAGCCGAAGGGCAACACGGCCGGGATCGTGGCGACGCTGGAATCGGTGATGCAGCGCGATCCCGACCATGCCGGGGCCCTGCATCTCTACGTACATGCGGTGGAAGCTTCCGCGCATCCCGAGCGTGGCGTCGCCGCCGCCGACCACCTGCGCGCGCTGATTCCGGGTTCCGGCCATCTCGTGCACATGCCGGCGCACATCTATTCGCGGGTCGGTCGCTGGCACGATGCCGTGCTCGCCAACCAGGTCGCGATCAAGGCCGACGATGCCTACCTGACGCTCTGCCGCGGCAACACCGGCGGCGTCTATCCGCTCGGCTACGTGCCGCACAACCACCACTTCCTCTGGTTCGCCGCGAGCATGGAGGGCAACAGCGCCCTGGCCCGTGAAGCTGCCGTGCATACCGCGGAACGCACGGCCGACGCGCAGCTGATGCGCACGGCCGGTTTCGAGGCCCTGCAGCACTACTGGATGACGCCGTGGTTCGACGATGTCCGCTTCGGGCGCTGGGACGAGATTGCCGGCAAGCCCAATCCGGCACCGGACCTGCCCTATGTCAGCGTGGTCTGGCACTACGCCCAAGGCATGGCGGCGGCGCGCCAGGGCCGCAAGCAGGATGCCGTGCAGCACCTCGAGGCCCTGCGGCCACTGGCCGCTGCACCCGCGCTGCGCAAGATCCTGGTCTGGGACCGTTATCCGCTCAGCCATGCCGCGGATATCGCAGAGCGCAGCCTCAGCGCCGAAGTGGCGCTGCTCGACAAGGACACCGACGCGGCCATCGCCGCGTTGCGCGAGGCAACCACGATCGAGGACAGCATTCCGTATGACGAACCGCCCGGCTGGCATTCGCCGACGCGGCATGCGCTCGGCGCCGTGCTGCTCGATGCCGGCAAGGCCGCCGATGCCGAGGCGGTCTACCGGGCGGAACTCGAACGCAATCCGCAGAATGGCTGGTCGCTGGTCGGCCTGGCGAAGAGCCTGCGCGCGCAGAAGCGTGACGCGGAGGCAGCGAAGGTCGAGGAGGACTTCCGCCAGGTCTGGCAGAACGCCGACGTCAAACTCGAGTCGTCACGGATCTGACGGACGCCACGCTCACGCATCCACTCGCAAGCGTCGGCCCCGTCGATCCGGGGCCGGCAACGAAGTTGCGTTTGGCCCGGCTCGCCGGATCACTTGTTCCGTTTCTGCTCGGCTGCCTTGGCGTCGTCCTTCCTGTTCAACCTGCGGTACTCGATGCCGGTCAGGATGATGCCGATTATCATCAGGCCGAACACGAGCACGGCGAAGTAGCCAATCATCGAAGTGGTCATGGCTTCCTCGCCATCAGGGACATGAGCTTGAAGTAGATGCCGAAGCACAGGATCGACGGCACCCAGAGCGCCGTGAATGCACCTTCCTCGCGCTGCCCGCTGAACCAGAGGAACGCGGACAGCAGGAAGGAGATGGCTACTGCCAGAAGTATGAAGAAATCCGATTGCTTGATCATCGTCGTACTCTCAGGGTTAGGGCTCGAGCGAGCCGATTGCCGCCATGAGACAGCCGGCGACGGCGAAGCTGCCGAGGCTGCGCATGCTGAATTGCAGGGTCCCCGGGAGCATGTCGTTTGACAGCGCGCCGGACATCTCGCCAAACAACAGCACGAGGCTCGGCACGAGCAGGATCACGCCGGCGGCGAGCAGTGTGCGGCGAATGCGTGATTTCGCGTTCGCGTTCATCGGCCCATGGTAACCCGATCAAGGCTGCACGCGCTGCGCAGCGCGGCGGACGTCGTGGCCGTCAATGCACGGGCTACTGCCCGGGTGCCGGCGGCCGGTAGCCGAGGATGCGCGCCGGCAGCAGGAAGATCGCCTTGATCAGGGCGAGGATGCCATCCATGAGCGCGCCGACGATGCGGAACGGAATCGACAGCAGCCAGAGGAATGGCCACAGGATCAGCAGGACCAGGGCGACCGGCCAGCACAGCACGAGCAGGATGGCCCAGAGCAGCAGGACGAACAGTGCACGCATGAGCATCAACTCCCGAATTTGACCGGGCTGCCATGCGGCCCGGTCTTGCTGGTGTGGATCCGCCCGCCGGCAACGACGGCGGATCTCTCCATCACATGGCGTCCGCGTGCGTGGCAATCAAGCACACGCCCGGAAAACATCCTCCGCCCGCGGCGTGCGCCTGCCATGGACGCTACGCGAACCGGCCACATGGCGGGAGCGCCATGGGTCATTGGCGGCGTGCATGCCGCGAACCGGAGCGTCGGTGTTCCGCCCGGGATCAAAGCGGGGCGAACAGCTCGGCAAGGTCTTCCTCGTCGAAGCGCAGCGCCTGGGTGCTGCCGCCGTCGAGCACCGCTTCGGCGAGTTCGGCCTTGCGCTCCTGCAGGGCGAGGATCTTTTCCTCGACCGTGCCGGTGCAGATCAGCTTGTAGACGAACACCGGCTTGTCCTGGCCGATGCGATGCGCGCGATCGGTGGCCTGGGCCTCGACGGCGGGATTCCACCACGGATCGTAGTGGATCACGGTGTCGGCGGCGGTCAGGTTCAGGCCGACGCCACCGGCCTTCAGGCTGATCAGGAAGATCGGCACCTCGCCGGCCTGGAAGCGCGCGACCAGTTCCGCGCGCTGTGTACCGGGCGTCTGGCCGGTCAGCATCTGGTACTTGCGCTTGCGCAGGGTCAGCGCCTTGGCGATCAGGTCGAGCATTTCGGCGAACTGGCTGAAGACGAGGATGCGGCGGCCCTCGTCGACCAGGCTGTCGGTCAGTTCGAGCAGCAGGTCGAGCTTGGCCGATTCCTTGATGCGCCGCGCGCCTTCGAGCTTGACCAGGCGCGGGTCGCAGCAGGCCTGGCGCAACTTGAGCAGCGCATCGAGGACGATGATGCCGCTCTGCGCGAGGCCGCGCTTTTGCACTTCTGCGAGCACGCGCTCGTGCTGGGCGAGGCGCAGTGTCTCGTAGAGTTCGCGCTGCGCGCCGTCGAGTTCGACATGGCGCGGGATGAAGGTTTTCTCGGGAAGGTCGGCGAGCACGTCTTCCTTGCGCCGCCGCAGCAGCAGCGGGGCGATGCGCCGGCTCAGGCGCTGGCGACGCTCGGCGTCGTCGTGCTTTTCGATCGGGGTCCGGTAGAAACGCGTGAAGTGGCGATCGCTGCCGAGCAGTCCGGGTTCGACCGCGTCGAACTGCGCCCACAGTTCGCCGAGATGGTTTTCCAGCGGCGTGCCGGTCATGGCCAGGCGTCGCCGCGCCGGGATCTCGCGCACGATCTTCGCGGCCTGGCTCTTGGAGTTCTTCACCACCTGCGATTCGTCGAGCACGAGCAGGGCGTATTCATGGCTGAGCAGTTCGTCACGGTCGCGCGCGAGCAGCGGATAGGTGGTGATGACCAGGTCGTGGTGCGGGATGGCATCGTGCAGTCCACCGCGGGCCGGGCCGTGCAGGACGAGCACGGAGAGATCCGGCGTGAAGCGCCTGGCCTCCTCGCGCCAGTTCGAGACCAGGCTGGTCGGCGCGACGATCAGGGCCGGAAGGTCGAGGTGGCCACGCTGCTTCTCGGCCAGCAGATGCGCGAGCACCTGCACGGTCTTGCCGAGACCCATGTCGTCGGCGAGCACGCCACCGAGGCCGGCATCGGCGAGAAAGCCGAGCCAGGCCAGGCCATCGCGCTGGTAGGCGCGCAGCGTCGCGTTGAAACCCGGAGGCTCGGTGGCCGGCGTGCGCGCGTCGCGCAGCCGTTCGAGGTCCTTGCGCAGCCGTTCGCCGCCGCGCCACGGCATCTCGTTTTTCGCCGCCAGTTCGTCGAGGACGGTCGCCTGCGAGCGGCGCAGGCGCAGGCTACCGCTGGCCATGTCGCGTTCGGGCATGTCCTGCAGCCACTCGAGCAACGGCGCCATCAGCTGGCGCAGGCGCGACAGTGGCAGTGGCACGCGGCGCCGATCGTCGACCGGCACCAGCCAGAGCGCATCGGCTTCCTCGCCCTTGCGCGGATGCAGCGGAAAACCCGGGTCGGCGAGCAGGCGGCGCAGGATCGGCAAGAGGTCGACGCGTTCGCCGGCGATGTCGATGCCGAGGCTGAGGTCGAACCAGGCATTGCCCGACTCTTCGACTTCGGCGAACCAATCATCGGGTTCGTCGAGCAGTTCGAACGGGAACCCGGCGTCGGTTTCGAGCCGGAAACCGTGGTCGCGCAGCCGCGGCGCGAGCGCGAACAGGTGCTCGGCGGCGATCAGCTGGCCGCGTCGCGGCTCGAGCACGAAATCGCCGTCGCTGAAGACATCGCGCGGCAGGTTCGGCAGGCGCGGCAGCAGGTCGATGTCGATCAGGCCGAGCGCTTCGAGTTGCTCGACGGCGGCGATCTCCGCCGAGCGATCGCGCACGATGTCGAGCAGGCGTCCCTCATGCAGGCGTCGCTCGCGCGGCTTGACCGGGGCAAACGGCAGGCGCGGTCCTTCGTAGTCGAAGCCCAGGCGCACGCATCCGGCCTGGTAGCGATGCGGCATGCCGTTGTTGTAGGTGAGTACCGGGAATGCGCGCAAGGTCAGCACCGGTGTCGGCACGACCTGGTGGGTCTCCGGTGCCGATGCCCTGGACGGCTTGGGCAGGCTTTCGAGCTGGCTGTTCCTGTGCCAGTGCTCGACGACGAACTCGGCGTGCTCGGGCATCAGCGCCGGCGCGCGCAGGGCGGCATCGATGACCTGCGCGTCGCCCTCGACGCGGCCCAGCGCAGGCGTGCCCGGATCGAAATACCAGATCTGCGCGATGCGCAGCAGGCGTGTCTTCGTGTCGGTGGCATCGAGCTGCGGCACCAGCTTCTGGTTGCCGTCCTCGGACAGTTTCCAGCCCCAGTCGAGCGAACGCTTCTCGCCGAGGACGACGCGCCCGCGTGACGGTTTCTCGACGAAGCACGGATATTCGTCGAGCAGGATCTCGAGCAGGGCCTCGTCGCGTTCGCCGCTGAGCGGATACCAGGCGCTGGACGCATAGTGCGGGCTGGCCATGCGCAGGCGCGCGACATGTTCGAACTGGTGTGGCGTCAGCCTTTGCCACGGATCGGCGCCGAACTGGAACTGCCCGACCGGCTGCGGCGAACCGAGTCCACCGCGCTTGTTGGGCTTCAGCCATACCGGTTGCGCCTGCATGCCGGGCAGGGTGCCGTCGCCGATGCGCAGGAGGATGCCGAAGACGAGCCCGGGATCGACCGGCGGCTTGCGCAGGGGCGGCTTCGGGCCGGCACTCAGCGCATCGAACCAGGGCTTCCAGGCGCCGGCATCGGATCGGCCCTGGACAACGGGCGCGGAGTTCTCGAAGGCTTCGGCGCGGGCGCCGAGCATCTTCAGTGCGATCGCCGCGACGTGCTTGCATTCGCCCTCGAGCGGACAGGTGCACTGGGTGTCGAACTTGGGCTTGCCGCCATTCAGTCCGATCAGGATGGCCGCGGTGTAGGGATTCGCTTCGCGTCCCTGTACGGCGCCGAACAGGGTTCCCGCATCGTCCGCCTTTTCATACCAGATCTCGCGCACACGGCCGCGGCGCACGTAGTCGGCACCCTTGGCCAGCGTGTGCTGGTCGAGCACCGCGTTGGCGCTGCGCGAGAGCAACTGGCGGAAAAACGACTCTTCCATGCGCTGCGGATCGTCCAATCGGCAAAAGCGAACAGACAATCGTGCCTGCAGCGCGCGGCTTCGTCCAGCGCCGGATCGCCCTGCTGTGCTGCGAGCGAGTGTTGGCATTGGCCGGTAATCCGGCTGGAAGCCACGCCGTCAGGCAGGGGGTTCCAGACGGATGGGCCGTCCCTCAGCGGCAGGCGACGAACGGCGTTGGCGGTTGAGGAAAGCCATATTCCGCCCGCCGCCGCCATACCGCACTGCGGCCGGGGCAGCGGCGTGGCGCGGCCTGCCCCTATGGCGTCGGATCGAAGCCGTTGGCATAGACAGGATCCGCGAGGATCGGGGTCAGCATGAAGCTGGTGGTCGCATCGGAGGCGTTGCGGGCATTGCCGACGATCACGCCATGGTCATTGATCGCGACGCCGCCGCGGAAGCTCAGGAGCCCGCCGGTGTCGTCGACGACGTCGAACAGGTCGTGGATCGTTCCATCCCTCCACACCCAGGCCTTCAGGCCCAGACCCGGCCCGCTTTGGGTTCCGATTCCGGCCGAGCCCACGACAACGCCGGCAGCATTGATGTCGAGCGCGGCGCCATTGACCTGATCGAGGATTGCACCGGGAATTCGGGTAAACGTTCCATCCACTGCAAAGATGACAGGCACCAGCTTGGAGGTCGCCGGATCGAGGCCCACACCAACTGAAATCCCGGCCTCGTTGACTGCTGCGGGATAGCTCGGCAGCGATTCGGTCATGCTGCTCATCGACAGGACCGCGACGGTGCCGACTTGCCCGACCGTCGCGTGGATGTTCGAACTCTGCGTATACCAGTTGCCGACGATACGACCGGCGCTGTTGACGGCGGTCCAGCGTGCATTCTGGTCCGGATCGAGCATCGTCGGGTCCTGCAGGCCATAGTCGACGAGGCCGGTGGACTCCTGCCACACGAAAGCATGGTTGGGCACGCCCTGCTGCAGACGGACCGAACCGACGACCACGCCGGTTTCACTGATTCCGTTCGGCTGAACCTGCAGGGCGGAGCCATCGCCGATCACGGTGTACTGATCCGGTGCAGCCGCATTCCAGAGCAGGCCGCGCAAGGTCATATAGTCATCGGCGGTACCGACGATCTGGCCGGCGTCGTTGATCGCATAGGCAACCCCGAGCACTTCGGCACCCGCGGGGATCGCGAGCTCATGCCAGCCGGTGCTGTCCCAGAGCACGGCATGGCTGACGAAGCCGGAGTCCTGGTAGGTGCCCACCGCCTGCCCTGCGTTATTGATGTCCTTGACGACGACGTTGGTGGCGCCTGGAACGCCGAGGATGGTCAGGTGGTAGAGCGGCGGATCGCCGGCGTAGGCGCAGCCGCACAGGGCAGTCAGCATGATGGACAGGAACAGTGGCAGCCGCTTCACGGCAGTGCGGCGTGGGAGTGGGATCGCATTCATGGCAGGGTCCTTGATGGGCGGAAACCGGGTGGAAGTCGCCGATGACGGAGCGGAGGGCCCCATCGTCGGCCAGCCATCCGAGCATCCACCCGCGCACGTTCCGCTGCATGTAAATGGCATGTAGAAACCATGTAGACGCCACCCAGTCGGCGCGGAGGCCCCGGTTCAGCGCGCGCGGCGGGTGACGACGGAGTCGTTCAGTGCACGGGACCGGCAGGCAACGAGCGTTCTCCGGCAAGTTGCCGGGCACGCGCGAAGGCCGAGGCCGCTGCATCCCCGTGCTCGCGTGCGGCTTCGATCAGGCCATGGCTCCAGGCAACGCGCATGTCGCGGTCGGCCCAGGGCGCCAGATGACGATAGGTCGCGTCGGCAGCATCGAGATCGGCCGCCGCAACAAGGACGCGGACCAGCGGTTCGCCGGCAGCCACGAGGTCGGCGGGAATCCCACCGCGTATCGCCTGCCCCATCGCTGCGGAGAAATGCTGCCGGGCCAGCACCGGCTGGCCCGCGGCAAACGCGAGATAGCCTTCGGCCAATGTCGCCTGGAAGCGTGCCGCCGCATGATCCGCGGCCGCACTCCACGACCTCAGCGCGGCGACCGCCGTGGTCGCCTGGGCGGTGCCGCCACCCTGCAACAGGGCGCGGATGTAGACCAGGCGAACACTTGCGTGATCGAAAGGTGCCCGGTCGGCCAGCTCAGGCGCCAGCGCTGCGGTCGCCAGATCCGCGGCGCGACCGCTATCGCCGCGCTGGAATGCAGTGGTTGCCATCAGCGCGTTGGCCTGCAGGCGCACGCCGGAGTCGGCATCGGGACTGCTCTGGGCGAGGATCTGGGCGAGCAGGTGGTCGGCCTCGCCAAGGCGTCCAGCGGCGGCCAATGCGCGCGCCCGTGACAACATCAATTCCCAGCGCTGGCGCTGGTTGCCTGCACGTTGCTGGAGCGAATCGAACTCCGCGCTGGTGGCGAGCGCGCTGTCGACATCGAGCAGGAGCAGTTCGACTTCGACCGTGCTGACCAGGCTTGCGGCCAGCGCGTCGTCGGCACCGAGCTGGCGCAGGTGCTCGCTGGCGCCGCGCAGGAGCGAGAGCGCCACGGCTGGCTGTTCGCGCTGGATCGCAATCATGCCGAGGTTGAGATCCACCACGGCCGAACCGAACAGGTCATTGCCGAGTTCATACAGTGCACGCGCACGGCTGTAATCGCTTGCCGCCGACTCCAGCTGCATGCGCTGGCTGGCAACGCCGCCACGTCCGAGCAGGGCCTTGGCCAGGCTGATCGGCTCGTCGCCGTTCTGCAGCAGGCGGACGGCTTCGTCATAGGCCACCGACGCGTCGGCAATGCGGCCCTGCCGGAAACGCGTCGCACCCAGGGTGCTCAGCGCGCGACCGCGAAGCTCTGGAAAGCGGTCGCCCGGGATGCGGTAGAGGAGCGATTGAATCGTTTGTACGGCATTTTCGTAGTTGCCCGAGAAAAACTCGACCGAGGCCTGGCTCAGGGCGATTTCCGGCTGGTTCTGCAGCGCCGGGGTGGCGTCCTCGATGAGCTTGCGGGCGACCGCCAGCTGGCCGCTCAGCACCGCCGCGCTGACGCGCTGGCGCAAGGTTTCCCGGATCAGCGCGGCATTGCTGGTGTCAGCGCCTGGTGGAGCCCGCCCGAGCTTGATCAACAACTCGTCGCTCGCAGTGCGAGTCGCCCTGATCGCATCCGCATCGTGCGCCTCGACGATCAGGCTTTCATCAGCGTTTTCAACCGCGCGGTGCGCTTCGAGGCGGACCGTCCAGATATCGCGGACGAGGCTGACACTGGGCTGAATTCGCAGCTCGGCCTTGAGGGATTGCAGGGCGTCGGCAGGCCGCATGGTCGGATTGCGATCGAGCATGGCGACGACCGTTTCGCTCGGCGCTGTGGCGAGGTCGGCATGCCGAAGCTGGTTGGCGACCAGGTCCATCAGCCCGAGTTTCAGCCAGGCCCACTGCGCCGGTGCGGAAATCTCCGCCGGCAGGACCACGGCCGGAACCGGGGGCGGGCTGACCGTGTCCGCCTGGGTGGCGCTGCCGCGTGGACGCAGGGAGAAGGCAGTGACGGCGAGGCCGACGAACACGATGGCCAGCAATGCGGCAAATCCTGCACGATGCAATTGGCGCCGGCCCGGTAGCGCAGCCCGTGCGGGCTGCGTCGACAGTGGCTCGCCGGGCATCGCCGCGTCGGCGACCGTTTCCTGTTCCGGCCATTCCTCGACCGTGCCCTCGAGCACCCAGCGGTAGCCGAGTCGCGGAACGGTTCGGATGGCATGCTGGTTGGTGCCGGTATCGCCGAGCAGTCTGCGCAGCCGCATGATGGCGTGGCTGACCGAGACTTCGCTGACATCCGCGCGTTCCCAGACTACTGCAGCCAGCTCGTCGCGACCGACCGGCCGGTCGCGGTGACGGACCAGGTGGATCAGGCAGTCGACCGTGCTCAGCGGCAGGACGACGCGTTCACCGTTTTCGAGCAGTTCCCGAGCCCGTGGATCCAGCAGGAAACGATCGAAATGGTATACGGGAGTCTGCATGGCTGCAGATTAACCGAGGTTCGCGCGCACGCACCATTCATGGCGCGTGCCCTGCAATGGCAACGCGCGCCCGTTTGCAGGGGCCTACCGCGATGCGGCCGGGCGCTCGGTCGGGTTGAGCCGCGACTGCGACTCAGCCTTCGCCGATCAGCTCTTCGACGTGGGCGCTGAATTCGGCGACGCGGCCGGCATCGACCGATTTCCTGAGGGCGCGGCGGAACTCGGGCAGGTACTCGCGCAAGGCCTGTCGCGACGGGCACTTCTCGATCTTCTGGGTGAACAGGAAGGCGCGCAGGCCGACCTTGGCGGCGAGCATCTTGCTCATGAATTCGCGTGCCGCGCGCAACCCTTCGTCATCGCCGCGGGCAGGCCTCGACGCTGTCTCGGCAACGGGCGCGGGCGCTGGCCGAAGCTCAGGTGGCGGCGCGGTGACGACATCGGAGGGACTCGCAGGGACCTCGCCGTCGGCGACTTCGATCATGCCGTCGGCAGCCAGCTCCTCGAGCACGCTGTCGATTTCATGGATCGCGGCGAACTGCTGGCGGATGCCCGCCACGCTGCGTTCGCCATTGATCGATATCAGCACCATGCGGTGGCGCGCACCGAGCTTGTGCTTGCGCTCGTCAACTTCCAGGCGGCCGGCCGCGGTCTTGACCGGTATGGCACTCTCGCGCATCGGTTGTCCCTCTTGACCCTGCCGGCGCACTGGATTCGGACCGGCTGTTGACAGGATTTTGGCCTGCACTGACAAATTTGGGCACAGTCTTACCGGTCCGGCCTCAAGCCCCGTCCTCGCTGCCCTCCTCGAGTTCGAAGCGATAGCCGACGCCGTACACCGCCGAAATCGGGTCGATTCCGGCCTCTACCAGCTTGCGCCGCAGGTTCTTGACATGGCTGTCGACCGTGCGATCGCTCACTACGCGGTGATCTGCATAAAGCGCGCCAATCAGCTGGGTACGCGAGAAAACCCGGCCGGGCTGGGCCGACAGCTTGCCCAGCAGGCGAAACTCGACCGGGGTCAGCACCAGCGGCTTGCCGTGGATGCGCGCCTCGAAGCGCTCCTCGTCGAGGACCACGGCGGCGGTCGCCGCCGCGCTCGCCGGCCGGGCCCGGCGCAGGACGGCGCGGACCCGCGCCACCACTTCGCGCGGACTGAACGGCTTGCAGATGTAGTCGTCGGCGCCGAGCTCGAGGCCGAGCAGTCGGTCGATCTCCTCGACGCGAGCGGTCAGCATCAGGATCGGTACCTCGCTGAACCCGCGTACCTGGCGACAGATGCTGAGCCCGTCGACGCCCGGCAGGTTGATGTCGAGCAGGACGGCGGCGGGCACGTGGTCGCGGATCCAGTCGACGACCTCCGCGCCGTCGGCCAGGATCGAGGCATCGAAGCTCGCCGCGAGCAGGTAGTCACGCAGCAGGGTGGCCAGCTTGGGCTCGTCTTCGACGATCAGGATGTGCCCGGCCGTGGTCATGGACTGCCCCCGAATGGCGGGAAGCGCACCGTGATGCACAGGCCGCCGAGCGTGGAATGGCTTGCCGCGATGCTGCCGCCATGCGCCGCCACGATCGCCTGGCAGATGGCCAGCCCGAGCCCTGCGCCTCCTGCCGTCCGGTTGCGCGACGGGTCGACGCGGTACAGGCGCTCGAAGACCAGCGCCAGTGATTCCTCGGGAACGCCGGGCGCGCTGTCCTCGATCGCCAGCAGCACCCCGCCGGATTCGCGGCGCAGTTCGATGCGCACGCGTCCCGGGGCGTCGGTGTAGCGCCTCGAGTTGGCCAGCAGGTTGTCGATCAGCTGGCCAAGGCGGCGCGCGTCGCCGCGGATCGTCGCCGCGTCCGCGATCTGCAGCTGCAGGTCGAGGCCGCGGTCGCCGAAGCTGTGCTTCTGGGCGTCCACGGTCTCGCGCAGCAGCTCGCCGAGGTCGACTTCGGCAAAGCGGTATTCGAGCGCGCCGGCATCGGCCAGCGAAAGCTGGTAGAGATCCTCGATCAGGTCGCCAATCCGTTCGCATTCGGCCTGCAGCGAATTCAGCGCCTCAGGCGTCGCTTCGCGCACGCCATCCTGCAGGGCCTGGATCTCGCCGCGCAGGATGCTCAGCGGCGTGCGCAGCTCATGGGCGATGTCGGCGCCCCAGCGGCGACGCGCTTCCTGGTGCCGTTCCAGCGTGCGCGCCAGGTGATTGAAGTCTTCGGCCAGTTCGCCCAGCTCGTCGCGACGGCGGTCGCCGACGCGACGGCCGTAGTCACCGGCCGCCAGCGCGCGCGTCCCGGCGGCCAGTTCGCGCACGGGGTCGAGCAGCCAGCGCGCCAGGGCAAAGGCGAGCAACAGCGCGAAGGCGAGGATGGCGACGCCGGCGATCAGCGCATTGCGCAATTGTTCGCGCGCGAAGCCGAGATCGGCATCGCCGCGCAATTGGGGCAGGGCGCCGAGGTAGAGCGAGCCGACGACGACGCCATCGACGCTGACCGGAACCCGCGCCGCATTGATTCGGATCGCCGGATTGCCGACGACCGGACGGTCGCTGTTGTCGAGCAGCAGCAGCCTCCCCATCAGCGCCGCTTCGGCCTTGCGCGCGCGCGCCGCGTGCTGGCGCTCATGCGCGTCGGGGGGCGGGCGGCGGTCCGCGTGGGCGTCATCCGGCGGCGAGCGGCGGAAGCCGCCGCGCACCATGCGGTGCAGGTCGGGCGCGATCAGCTCGGCGAACAGATCGTCCTTGCCGCGCAGGAAGGTCCAGCTGCCATTCTCGGCGTAGGCATCGCCGAGGCTCGCCACCACCGGTTGCAGGCGTTCGAGGGCGACCTCGTCCAGATAGCTCAGGAAGCCGCGCCGGAACGCCTGCTGCTGCCAGACGACAAAGCCGGCCAGGGCAATGCTGCTCAAGGCGGCAAAGGTCAGGAAAAGGCGTTGCCAGAGGCGCAGGTTCATGCAGGCTGGTCGGGGCGTGAATGGCGCATTGCCCACGATAGCGCGTCGCGCATCGGGCCGTGCAATCTGCGCAGAAAATCCATGATTTCTGTGCGCTGGCTGCGTATTCGCGGCGCAATCTGCATGCACGACACGAAGGCAGGCTGCGCCGACCCTGGTGCCCTGTTCAGCGTCGTACCTTCCCCGTCACTGCCAAGGATCCATCCATGAAATCACGCACTCCAACCGTACTTGCCCTCGCCCTGCTGGCCAGCCTGGCCGCTGGCGCAAGCTTCGCCGGGCCACTCGGCCAGCGCGGCCCCAGCCAGGAGCAACTGGCCACGGTACCCGGCCTGACCACCGCCCAGCAGGATGCGATCTACCGCATAGAGAATGACCGTCGCGCGGCGCACGAGGCGCTGCTGGCCAAGGAGCGCCCGGCGCACAAGCAGATCGAGGAACAGGCCACGCAGAAACTGCGCGCGGCACTCGGCGACGAGGCATATGCGAACTATGCCGCCTGGAAACTCGAGCACCGCGGCGAACGCCGCCACGGGCGCCATCAGCGCATGCGCGACCGCAATCCGGATGCCGGCGCCGGTGCCGGCAGCGAGCCGTCCGACGACTGATCGCGGCTCTCCCCGTCGGGGACCGCTGCGACGACGAAGCGCAGCGGTCCGCCCGCATCGATCGCATCGAACGGATAGCAGGTGACCAGCAACAGGCCGTCCGCTGCGCTCGAGGTTTCGATGCGTTCGTTTCGCGAATCGGCCACGCGCAGGCTGCGCACCGTATAGGTGCGGCTCCCGGCAGCGCTGTCGATGCGGATGGCATCGCCCGCGGCGAGATCACGCAGGAACGCAAAATGCGTGTCGCGGTGCGCACTGACCACGCTGAGTCCGCGTCCGCCCGGCACGGCACTGGACTCGGCCCAGCCCGGACCGAAGGCCAGCGTCCGCCCCGAATCGCCCCTCAATACGATTTCGTCCACGGCCAGCCGGGCGACGCGCAGGCGCGCAACCGGCGCGGTGTCGGCCCAGGGCCACGGTTTTTGCGCAACGCCGCTTTCGAGCGACCGGTTCCACGCACGCAGCAGCAGGACCTGGGCCAGCCCGGCCTTGGCGCCCATGTAGCCGGCATGGCCGAGCGGCAGGCAGGCCAGCAGGGCCGTGGCCAGCGCCGCCGCGCGCAGCCGCTTGCGCTTCCGGTCGATCAGAGGGGCATCCATTCCGGCGCCGCGTCTTCACTGCGCGCGTCGTTCGCCGCGCCGAAGGTTTCGATCGAAACCGGTGGTGGCGTGACCCAGGCTTCGCCGCCGAGCCACTCCATGTCACAGGTGCCGTCGTCGCCGCGGCTGCGGTTGTCGGCGATGGATTTGCGGAACGGGAAATTCATGGCAGTTCTCCGGATTCAATGAACGAGGGCTGCGCCCGCTGCCGGGCGCGCGCGGGCGCACCAGCCGAACAGGCCGGCGAGCAGGAGCAGGAGGAAACCCGACAGGCGCAGCAAGGGCGCCGGCGTGGCCGTGGCGGCATAGGCCACAGCACCCGCGGGGGTGCCATTGGCCAGGCGCTTCGACACCAGGTCCTGGTCGAGGTCGCGCGCGGCAACCTGCTCGATCGCGACCAGGCTGGTGTAGGGACTGACCAGGTGGTGGTCGATGGCCAGTTGTAGCACCTCGGAACGCACGCCGGCCGCGTCGGCACCGCGTTCGATCGACTGCTCGAGGCTTTCGATCTTGCGCTGCGCCCACAGGCGGGCGATGCCGCTTGCTGCGGCCGCGCGGTCGAGCGCCAGCGATGCCGACCATGCGGCCTCGCTGCTCGCGCCGCGTGCCTCGAGCGTGCCGTGCAGGTTCGACAGGCGGGCAACCACCAGCAATGGTTCGCCGGCATACAGGTCGGGCAGGCGCTGCGGATAGACCTCGGCGTTGCCTGGCCAGCTCAGGTTGAGGTCGCGCAGGGCCGGGCGGTCGAGTTTCCCGAACAGCTCGCGCATGCGCTCGCCGACTTCGGCCGGGCCGCGGATCACGATCGCCGAGCCGCGTCCGGAGGTCGCCGCGCGCGCGATGAACTGCGCGTTTGGCGCGCTGCCGATGCCGATCGGGAACAGGCGCGACTGGCCAAGTTCGCGATCGATCAGGGTGTACAGGCCGTTGGCGTCGTCGACCGCGCCATCGGTGGCGAACACGACCTGGCGCACGTAGCCGGGCGGTGGCGTTCCCTGCAGCGCCGTGCGCAGCGCAGTCAGCATTTCGGTGCCGCCGGTGGCATACAGCCGACCGACCCATTCGCGCGCCAGGGCGACGTCGCGCGGACTGGCCGGCACGGCGCTGTCGAACAGGGCCTCGGTGACCGAGTTGAACTGGATCACGTTGAAGCGGTCGCTGGGGCGCAGCGACGACAACGCCAGATCGAGCGCGGCCTGCGCCTGCCGGATCGATTCGCCGCCCATCGAGCCCGAGGTGTCGATGACCAGGATCAGCTCGCGCGGCAGCGGCCGGCTGAGCTGGCTGTCCGGCAGCAGCATGACCATCGCGTAGGTCTCGCCATCGACCGTCTCGGTCAGCACCGCCGAAGCGGGCGCCTTGCCGAGCACCGGCGCCCATTCGAGGACGAAATCGCAGTCGGCCGGCACGCTGCCCGCGGCCAGGGTGATCGCGTAGGTGTTGCCGCGGCGCGCAACCTTGATCGCATGGCTCGTACTTTCGACGCGACTCAAGGCCAGGCCCGGATGGAGGTCGACGCGCACGTCGACCCTCGGGGCGTTGTTCGAATGCACGTCATCGTGCGTGGTCGACGGTCCGCCGCCGTCGAAACCGGCGAGGGCCTCGTCGATGCCGGGCGTCCGGTCGCGGCCTGTCAACTGCGGCGTGTAGCGTGGCGTGTAGGTCAGGGGCAGGCTCCGCGGGAAGCGGGCGTCCCGGGACTGGACCGACTGGCCCCCGCGCACTTCGACTTTGGTCGTTTCGCCC
>DAIMYT010000014.1:0-25292 GCA_036734345.1 Dokdonella sp.
ATCCGGCGTTCGCTGAAGGGCACATGGGACGGTCTGGATGGCATGGTCGTTGCTGGCGCCGGAACGTGAACAAAGGGCGAGGGCCATGCATCGCAGCGGCAAGCTCGGCTAGACTTGCAGGCTAACCGGAGAAAATTGCATGCGTCTACTGTTTGCGCTGCTGCTGATCGTATTCAGTGGTTCGGCTTTCGCCTATATCGGCCCGGGCGCCGGGGTCAGCTTCCTCGGTTCGGTGTGGGCGGTGCTCGCCGGCATCGTGCTGGCCGTGGCCGCCGTCCTGATCTGGCCGATCCGCTACATGATCCGCCGCATCCGCCGTCGTGTCGGCGGCAAGCCCGGTTCGACGCCGCCACCCGCGGAGTGAGCCTGCTGCGTCCACTGGTCCACGCACTGTGCTGCGTGGTCCTGCTCCTGCCCGGCGCCTGCAGCCGGACGACCACGCCAGGACCACCCGCCGTGGCGCGGACCGTCGTCATCGGTTTCGACGGCTTCGATCCGGTCCTAGCCGAGCGCTGGATGGATGAAGGCCGCCTGCCGCACTTCGCCGCGTTGCGCGCGCAGGGCCATTACCAGCGCCTGGCGACATCCAATCCACCGCAGTCGCCGGTCGCCTGGGCCGGTTTCGCCACCGGCCACGGTCCCGGCGAACACGGCATCTTCGATTTCCTGCGCCGCGCGCCAGGCAGCTACTCGATCGACTTCAGCATCGCCGAGCAGACGCCGCCGAAGCATGTGCTGCCATTGTTCGGCTGGCGCATTCCGCTCGACGAGGGCGAGCTGCGCAACCGGCGCCAGGGCACGCCGTTCTGGCTCGATGCCGAACGCGCGGGCCAGCGCTCCACCGTATTGCGCGTGCCGGTCACCTACCCGCCCGATCCGGTCTCGCAGATGATCTCGGGCATGGGCGTGCCCGACCTGCTCGGCACGCAAGGCACCTATACCCTGCTCGCCACGCGACGCATCAGCGGTGCGGAGAACGGCGGGCGCATCCTGCTCGCGCCGGTCGGCGACGACGGCATCGTGCGCACCGCGCTGGAAGGTCCTGCGCATCCGCTGAAACCGTCGGCACCGCCCTTGAGCGTGCCGCTGCAACTCGAAGCCGCCGACGGCGGCGCCGTGCTGACCCTTGATGGCGAGGCACATCCCTTGCGCGTGGGCGAGTGGTCGGGCTGGATCCGCGTGGACTTCTCGATGGGCCTGTTCGGCAGCGTCCACGGCATGTTGCGCACCTTCCTCAGCGAAGGCTTTCCGCGTCCGCTGCTTTACATTTCACCACTGCAGGCCGACCCGGCCGACAGCGCGCTGCCGATTTCCTCGCCACCGGCCTACGCCGCGGATCTGGCCGGTCGCATCGGTGATTTCCATACCTTGGGCATGCCGGAGGAAACCTGGGCTTTCGACCAGGGCCACCTCGGCGAAGCGGCCTGGCTCGACATGGTCAAGACCACGCTCGCCGAAGGCGAAGCCATGCTCTACGACGCGCTCGATCGCCACGACAGCGAACTGGTGATCGAGGTCTTCGTGCAGCCGGACCGGGTCAGCCACATGTTCTGGCGCGGCTTCGATCCGCAGCACCCGTCCTACGCTGACAGCAGCGCGCTCGCGCGCGGCGCCATTCCGTGGATCTACGCCGAATCCGATCGCGTGCTCGGCGAAGTGCAGAAGCGGCTCGTCGCGCAGGATCGCCTGATCGTGCTGTCCGATCACGGCTTCGCCTCGTACCGGCGCAGCGTGCATCTGAACCGCTGGCTGGTCGATCACGGCTATCTCGTACTCAAGCCCGGCGTCGATCCCATGCTGCCGCTGTTCGCGGCGGTCGACTGGACGAAGACGCGCACCTATGCGCTCGGACTCAATGGCGTTTATCTCAATCGCCAGGGGCGCGAGCCCGAGGGCGTCGTCGACGAGGCCTCGGCCGATCTGCTCAAACAGGAACTGATCGCCGCGCTCGGCGAACTGCGTGATCCGGCCGACCAGTCGCGCGTCGTACGCACGGTCTACGAATCGAGCCAGATCTACGCCGGTGCGCATGCCGGCGACGCCCCCGATCTCGTGGTCGGTTACGAACCGGGCTATCGCGCCTCCTGGCAGACTTCGCTTGGCGCTACACCGCCAGCGCTGATCGAGGACAATCGCCAGGCCTGGAGTGGCGATCACTGCATCGATCCGTCCGCCGTGCCGGGCGTGCTGTTCACCTCGTTCGTTCCGGCGCAGCCGGTCGCCGACATCACCGCCGTGGCGGCCCTCGTACGCAGTCCGCTTGCGTCCCCTGCGGCAGCAACGACTCCATGAACAGCGGATTGCTCGACCTGCCCGGCTTCCTGCTCGGCCCCGTCGACGGCCTGCTCGCCCTGCTGCATGTGCCGGCCTTGCTGCGCGTGCTGTGGTGGGGCGCACTGGTCGGCTATGCCGGGATGTGGATCTATCGGCGCTGGTCGCCGCAGCAGCGCATCGCCGAGTTGCGCGTCGAGCTGGCTGCCGTGCAACGCCGGCTGGCCGGCTACGACGGCGAATTTTCCGGCCTGCTGCCGCTGATCCGCGCGCAGTTCGCGCTGGCCCTGCGCCAGATGCGCCTGACCGCCGGCGCCGCCTTCCTCGCCGCCGCGCCGATCCTGCTCGTGCTGCCCTGGCTGTCCAACCAGTACGATCGCCAGTTCCCTGCTGCGGGCGAGCACGTGCGCATTTGCGCGAGCCCCGCGGCATCCGCGCAGGCATTGCGCTGGAGCCCGGCGGATCGGAATGCCGATGCGCAGGGCTGCTGGGAACCACCCTGGCCGCAGAGTGGCGAAACCCTGAATTTGAGCGACGGGTCGCTCGATCTGCTCGAGTTGCCGACCGCCGTGCCGGCCACGATCGTGCACAAGCGCCACTGGCTCAACTGGCTGGTCGGCAATCCGGCCGGCTACCTGCCCGATGACGCGCGATCCGACAGCGTGACCCTCGATCTCGCCGCGATCGACCTGGTTCCGTTTGGCCCGGGATGGATGCGCGGGTGGGAAGCGGCCTTCTTCCTCTCGGCCCTGGTCTGGTCGCTGTGGCTGCGCTGGCGCTGGAAGCTCAACTAGCCGGCGGTCGATTCAGCCGGGTCCGATGATTCAGGTTTGCGGCATGCCCGGATCGAGGAACCCGGCCAGCTTGCGCTCGTCAAAGGGCCAGTCGATCTCGCGCCCGGAAACCAGATCGCGCAATACCGGGACACGATCCCCGTAAAGCACCTCCAGCTCCATGTCGTTGTCGATCCAGATGCTGGAGAAATCGGGAACGCCGGCGCGCGCGAGCACGTCGATGGCCTCGTCGCAAAGTGCGCAATCATCGCGCTGGTAGAGAACCAGGGGCATCTGCAGTCCTGTCGTGGCAACGGCGTAGAATAGCCGCAAGTCCACTACTCGATCACTTCCGCATGGCAGTCAGCGTCTTCGACCTGTTCAAGATCGGCATCGGTCCATCCTCCTCGCATACGGTCGGGCCGATGCGCGCGGCTGCGCGCTTCACGACGCGCTGGCTCGACGAACGTGGCCTGCTCGAAAAGACCGCGCGCGTGCGCGTCGAGCTGTTCGGCTCGCTGGCCCTTACCGGTCGCGGCCACGGCACCGACAAGGCCGTGCTGTGCGGGCTCGAAGGCGAATGGCCGGACAGGATCGATCCCGACGTCATTCCCGAGAAGCTGGCGCGCGTCCGCGGCGCGAAGCGCATCCGTCTGCTCGGCAAGCACGAAATCGATTTCGACGAGAAGAAGGATCTCGTCTTCAACAAGCGCCAGAAGCTGCCGTACCACAGCAACGGCATGCGCTACGCCGCCTACGACGCCGAGGGCAACGAACTGGCCACGCGCGACTACTACTCCGTCGGCGGCGGCTTCGTCGTCAACCATGACGAGGCCGCCGACGACCGCATCGTCGCCGATACCACGGTGGTCCCGTATCCGTTCAACAGCGGCGACGAACTGCTCGCGCGCTGCGAGGAATCGGGCCTGAGCATCGCCGGAGTGATCCTTGCCAATGAGCAGGTCTGGCGATCCGAACAGGAAATCCGCGACGGGCTCATGACGCTATGGAAGGCGATGCAGGATTGCGTGGCGCGCGGCATGCGCGAAACCGGCGTGCTGCCGGGTGGCCTCAAGGTGGCCCGACGCGCGCCGGCGATGGTGGCCGAATTGCGTGCGCTGCCCGAGAAGGCGCTGCGGGACCCGTTGACCATCCTCGACTGGGTAAACCTCTACGCGCTCGCGGTGAACGAGGAAAACGCCGCCGGTGGACGCGTGGTCACGGCGCCGACCAACGGCGCGGCCGGCATCATGCCGGCGGTCATGCATTACTACGAGCGCTTCTGCCCGAAGGCCGATGAGCAGGGCATCATCGATTTCCTGCTCACCGCCGGCGCGATCGGCATCCTGTACAAGGAAAACGCGTCGATCTCGGGTGCCGAAGTCGGCTGCCAGGGCGAAGTCGGCGTGGCCTGTTCGATGGCTGCCGGCGGACTGACTGCGGTACTCGGCGGCAGCATCTACCAGGTCGAGAACGCCGCCGAGATCGGCATGGAACACAACCTCGGCCTGACCTGCGATCCGATCGGCGGCCTCGTCCAGATCCCGTGCATCGAGCGCAACGCGATGGGCTCGGTCAAGGCCATCAACGCCCAGCGCATGGCCATGCGCGGCGACGGCAAGCACCGCGTCTCGCTCGACAAGGTCATCAAGACCATGCGCGACACCGGCCGCGACATGCAGGACAAGTACAAGGAAACCTCGCGCGGCGGCCTCGCCGTCAACGTCATCGAGTGCTGACGAAAAATCCTGGTCGGTGGGTGCCCTGATCCATTGATGGGAAAACACCGGACCCATGGCGCTCGTCCTGTGCGTGTCGAAGGGTGAACTCAGGTCCCCGCAGCCCGCCATTTCACCGCTGCGCCGACTGCACAATGCCTGCGGCATTGCGTTCATCCTTCGACAGGCTCAGGACGAACGGGTTTTTCGTTGCGTGATTTCCCGCGTGCCCTTGCGCGCCCACGCGGGAAACCCGCCAACCCTATCCGTTGCCACCGAATCGGAGTCCGGGGCAGGCTCGGTGCCTGTCCAAGAGTCAACGGCATATACCGAAAGCCCTTCGCCTCTTGATCGTCGTCCGGGGCAGGCACTGAGCCTGTGGAAGGGTGATCTGGGACTGCGGTAAACCGTTCGCCCCGACTGCGACGCGTGGCTCGATGGTCGGCGTGAAATCCGCTCAGGCCCTGCCGCCGGTTCCGCGGGCGCGGCGGCGCGACCAGGCGCGCGTGCCCAGCGCCAGTGCAAGGATCAGCGCGATCGCGCCGAGTAGCCCGAGCCAGGCCATCGGATGCGGATGCATCAGCACTTCCCGCGCGCGTTCCATGAAAAGCGCGTAGACGAGGATGCCCGGCAGCATGCCGATCGCGGTGCCGAAGATGTAGTCAACGCGACGGATGCGCGTGATGCCGGCAAACAGGCTGACCACGCTGAAGGGCGCCACGGGCACGATGCGGATGACTGCCATGGCCAACAATCCATGGTCGACCAGACGCGCCCGCAGCGCCTCGCCGCGACTGCCAAGCGCACGCGTGACCAGGGCCGGTGGCAGCCACCGGCCGAGTTCGTGAACCGCGATAGCGCTCGATACCGATCCGCACAATGCGACCACGCCACCGATGACGGGGCCAAACACGAGCAGGCTGGCGGCAATCAGCAGGCTGACCGGAAAGACGACCAGTCCGCCAACAACGAAGACGACCAGGGCTACCGGGACGGCGAACGGCGAATCGCGCCATTGTTCCGCAGCACCGATCATCGCGGCCAGCGACGGAGGTTCGAGAACGACCCAGGCTCCGGTGGCTGCCAGCACGACCACGCTGACCAGCAGCAGGACGAGGCCGTTCCTGCCCCATCGACGGCCTCGCAATGAGGTCTTCGCTTCGTTGTTCGTTGCGCCAGGTCCCGACCCTGCCATGCCGCTCCCTCCGTGCGCGACTAGAGCAGGCCTTCGATCGGCAGGGCGCGCATCAGCTTGACCTGCAGGCGTTTCCACAGCGAGGTATCGGGATCATGCCGGTATTCCATCGGCTTGCCTTCGACGCTGGCCTTCCAGCGCACCACTTCGCGGGCGGAGCCCGGATGCACGGGCTCCAGCACGACGTGGTAGGACTTCTCGGGGCGGGTCGCGCTCGCAAAGTATTTCTCCATGGCCGCCGCCAGCGCGGGACTGTCGACGACGACACCCATCTCGGTGTTGAGATAGCGCGAGCGCGGGTCGAAGTTCATCGAGCCGATGAACACCCTGCGGTGGTCGACGACCATCGCCTTGGTATGCAGGCTCGAACCGGTCGAGGTGCCTGGCGCGCCTCCGGACTCCTTGCCGCCAACGGGCCGGAACTCATAGATATCGACGCCACCGCGCAGCAGGTCGAGGCGGTGGCTCTCGTAGCCGGCATGTACGGCCGGCTCGTCGGTGGCGGCCAGCGAATTGGTCAGGATGCGGATCTCGACGCCACGGTCCACCATCGCGCCGAGCAGCTTGACGCCGGTGTCGCTGGGAATCAGGTACGGCGACATCAGCAGGATCTGCTGCTTCGCGCCCATCAGCAATGGCACGATCTTCTGGTCGATGCGCGGTGCTTTTTCGTCTTCGCCGGCCTCGACCTTCTCGGGTACGTCGGCAATCAGGCGGGCATTGCCCCAGAACCACGAGCCTCGCTGGTCGGCGCTCGGCCCATCGGGCAGCTCCCAGGCCAGCGCCTCGGCATAGGCGCTCTCGTTGAACTCACGCGTGTCCTTGCCGAGCCCGACGCGCACTTCGGCGAGATGCCCGGGCGTCGCGTCCTTGCCCGTCCAGGCCTTGACCGGGAAAGCCGAATCGCTGTTCCAGTAGTCGTCGAACGATGCCGCGATCTGGTGCACGACCGGACCGATGACCAGTGCGTCGAGATCACGGAAATAGACTTCCTCGCCGACCTCGAAATAGGCATCGCCGATATTGCGGCCGCCGATGATCGCCTGCGCGCCATCGACGATGAAGGCCTTGTTGTGCATGCGCCGGTTCAGGCGCCGGCCCTCGATCAGGAACTGTCCGGCCTTGGCCAGCAGCGAACGGTGGCGGAAGCGGAACGGATTGAACAGGCGAACCTCGATGTTCGGATGCGCGTCGAGCGCGTCGAGCAGCGGATCCTGCTTGCCGATATCGAGATCGTCGAGCAGCAGGCGCACGCGCACGCCGCGGTCGGCCGCGCTCAGGAGCCTTTGTGAAAGCAGGCGCCCGGTCGAATCGTTGAAGTAGATGTAGTACTGCAGGTCGATCGAGTGCTGCGCCTTGTCGGCCAGCGCGACGCGGCTCATCAGCGCATTCGGGCCGGTCGTCAGCAGACGGAATCCCGATTGCTCGTCGTGTGCATCGACCTGTGCCTCGACGTGGCGCGCCGCCGGCGTGCTGGCAACCGCCTTTATCGCCGTGCTTGGCCGCTTTGCATAGTCCGTGCGCAGCGTCGAGCAGGCGCCCAGCGCCACGATCAGCACACAGAGCGGCCACCGCGCGAGTTTGGCGAGTTTGACTGGAACCGACTGGACCATCCGTACATGATGTCCGCGGCGATGGTTGCCCTGCGCTGAACGGAGGAAGTACTTCAGGTCCCTCAGGTGGCTGCGTCCGCGCGAGGTCGCCTTTGCTGCCCACGGTTTCAGGGATGTTCCGGTCTTCCTGAACGGCGACGCAAGATCAGCATTGCGCAGTGGGCCGTTGTGGGTCCGGAGCGGCAATATGGATGCGTCGTTGCCTGTAGCCTCAAGGATGGGCATCGCAACCCGGAACCAGGCCGACGCAGGACCGCAGAACCTCGATCGACACCTTTGGCGCGAGCAAGCCGTCCAGCGGACAGGCCGCGATGAACCCATTCCCGAGCGGCGTTGGCGCAACTGCGATGGAACGCCCACTCCTGATTGCACCAGTACGACAGCACCCGTCTGCCTGCCAGGTGCCGGCACGACTTGCGCCGACATGCTGTGCTACACGGGATTCCCGGCCATCACCGGGAATCCCGTGCGGTTTGTCCGCGGCCGGAAACTAGGGCTGGGCGAACTGGCAGCGGTTGAAATCGAACTCGTCGCGGAACAGCACGTTTTCCGCGTTCATGCGCCAGTTGATATCGCGGAACAGCGGCAGGGTGAGGTCGACACGATTGAAAATGGAGCGATTCAGCGATGGCTCCATCAGCAGATTCGGGAACGCATCGGAATGGAAGTGCGAAACCGATGAACCCGACTGCACGGGATTCGGCGCGAACATCCTCACGCAACCGCTGTTGGTGCCGGACAGCGCGCCGCTCGGGTCGAGGCCGAGGGTCGCGTTGACGCCGGGCAGGTTGGCGATGATCGAGTTGCCCAGGGCCTGCGAGACACCGAGCGAAGAGATCAGGATGCTGCTGTCGCTGCCGCCCATCGGCGGCAGGCCGCTCGCCGCATTATTGAAAATCAGCGCGCCGATCGCGCCATTGAGCTGGGCGTTCTTGACCTTGACCGTGAAATTGCAGGTTCCGCGTTCGATCAGGGCTATCCTTCCGGTCACGGCCGCGGCATTGACGAAGGGCGTTTCGCATCCGTCGCGCGCGGTACCGACGCCGTCATCGACCAGCGCGACATCCCCCGTCGTCGGCGTCGAAACGCTGGCGCCGTATTCGGCAGTCTGCGCGTCATAGACACCGGCGATGCCGCCCGGCGAGTTGACGATCGCCTTGGCGGCTGGCCCCAGATAGGCCGGCGACCATGTGTTGGTCAGCGATCCGGTCCAGACCAGGTTCGGGTCGTTGATCGCCGAGGCCACGCGCTCGCCGCTGGTCATGTCCTTCCAGAGCTTGCTGGTCCCGGTGTCATAGAGATAGAAACCCCAGATGGGCGTATCCGATGTACTGGGATTGCCGGTGGTCGAGCTGTACAACGAAGTGAATCCGATGCCATGGCCGATTTCGTGGAAGACCACGGGCAGCAGCGGCGTGCGGTCGTTCGGGATCGGGATGTTCGGATCCGTGCTGTACCACCAGCCGGCCACGCCGGTCAGGCAGGTGCCGCTGTCGAGGGTGACGTTGAAATTCGCGTTGAGATCGTTGTTGCCCGGACTGAGATCCGTTTCGGCCCAGGAATTCGCCAGCGCCTGTACATAGGCCACGTTCGGCCGTGGCGCATTGGCGAAGTTTGAATGGGCGGTGGTCGGCCCGGCCGAACCGAGCACGGCACTCGTACCCGAGCAGGTCAGTGGAGTCATCGAGCCATTGACCGCGATCGTCACGTTCGACTGCAGCAAGGTGCCCCATTGCGCGGCAGCCTGGTTGAAGACGCGCAGCCGGCACTGGCCGAGGTTCTCGCCCACGTTGCAGCCCGCCGACGGATCCGGAGTGGCGGTATCGTTGAATCCGACGCCTGCGGCATTCGTGTTGACGACCACAACGGTGGCCGCAGCGGCGAGCGATGAGACCGCCAGCCCGGCAACGAAGGCGAGGGTGCCGAAGAGTTTGCGATCAGCGCTCATCACGACCTCCCTGGGCGACCGGCGCCTCGAGGTGATCGTGTACGACACCGTGTTCGGTGCAGACGACTTCGAGCTTGCCGCTCTGGCTTCGCCTGGCGACGAGCGCCGAATCGACCTGCCCGTTGAAAATCCATTCGGTCGATCCATCGGCCTTGTTGATTTCCTGGATCTTGCTGTAGTCCTCCTTGAATGCCGAATCGAGCGCAGCGGCATCGGCCTGGGTGGTCGGGCGACTGACCAGTTGCCCTGTTTCAGGATCGACGTAGGCCTTCATGCCCGCTTGACCTGCCACGGATACTTCAGCCTTGGCCTTGGGAGCCTCCTGCGGCGGCGCTGCAATGACGAGGTTCGTGCCTGTCGCAATCATCACGATCCAACATGAAGCAAACAATCGATTCATCTTCCGTTCTCCTGCTTGAAAGTGCCCGCTGCAACCGGCGCCATCGCTCCGGCCTGCGATTCGACGCAACAGCTCCGCGGATCTGGATCCCCGGCGTCGCTCCCACCAAGATTTTTCCCGGCGATGGATAGTGCACCGGATTCAGGCGAAAGGCACAAGTGCAGGGGCCGGTCGGACGGGGCAGCGATGCAGACGGGAGAGTGGTGGTCCTGGCACCTTTGGTGGCCCCGAAACCCCTGGCTGTATCGCACTCATGATGTGGGGATCGAGGCAGAAAATCCGCGCCTGCGGCACGCTATGTCATCGCCGCGGCCCGCGGAAATGCGCGACGGCGCAGTTCTTGCCGGTATTCCTGGCGGCGAAATTCCAAAAAAAAACGGCGCGGGAATTCCCGCGCCGTTGTAATCGACTGCTGACCAGAGATCAGTCGGCTGATGGCTCCAGCGTGACCGGGACACCGCCGGCATTGGTTCCCTGCGCACGGAGGATCCAGTTGCGGGTAAAGGACGGCAGTACCGCCGTTGTCAGCTGCATGTTCAGGGTCGAAAGATCCGGCGTTGCCGGTATCGACCCGAGATTGCTGATCCACGAATGGCTGAGGAACGGCACGCCATCATCGCCGGAAGCCGGATTCGCGTTGATCGTCCTGTTGACCACGGCGACGAGGATATCGCCAGGTCCGTTCATCACGATATTCGGTACCGGAACCGTCTGCAGTGCAAGTTGCACCGTGATGGTCTGATTGAGCACCGACCCCACCAGAGTCGCTCCGTTGGCCGGATTCGTGTCGTTGTCCTGGAAGAAATAGACATCGAACACATCACCCAACGAAGTATTCGCGGCGCTGAATATTGTCTGCACTGCATTCAGGGTGATCGGATACTCAGCCGGATCCGGCGTGAACTGATTGAGCCAGAGGAACTGGCAGGGGCTGGTGGCACCGCAACCGAGCGCACTGAAGTTGCCACCGGATGCAGGTAGGCCGTCGATCTGCAAGTTGCAGACGCCACCATCACAGACACCAGGCACGGGCGGCGGAGCCGGGCTCTTGACCGCAACCGAAATGATCTCGGGCGGATAGACCGGTGCCGGACCTCCATTTACACCCGGACCCGGCTGGGCCAGGGTGACCGTGCCGAACTTGATCGTGCTCATGGTCGTATTCGGAGTGACCGTGAACGTGATCGTCTGCGTGGCGCCCGGGGCCAGCGTGAAGGTGGATGGACTTGCGGCGATCGCGAAACTCGGATCCGTCACCGAGGTGACTTCCCACGAGGTGCTGCCGCTGGCCTGGTTCTTCACCGTACGCGTCCAGCTGCAGGTCGGGTCGCAGTTCATGTCACGCAATTGCGGCAGGTTCAGCGTCCTCACATCGCCCATGGTCGCCGGGTCCGCGGCGAGGAAGTTCGCGTAGGACTCATCCATGGTGAGGGCCGCCAGTGCTGCCCTGGTCAGATCGACGCGGCCGCTGCCGACGTCATCGAATGTCCACGGTGTGACGGTGTCCTCGAGCACGCCAGTGGCGTTCGTAGCCGTCATCATCAAGGCCGACTTGACCTCGGGTACGGTCCAGTCCGGATGCACGGCGCGTATCAGCGCGGCGGCACCGGCCACGTGCGGCGAAGACATCGAAGTACCGCTGAGGAACCCGTAGCTGCCTTCATCGGTCGTCAGCGCGGCGTAGATGTCGACCCCGGGACCGGTGATATCCGGCTTTGTCTCGTTCTCGACGATGGCCGGAGTCGGACCACGCAGGCTGAAGCTGGCGATCACGTCACCCTGGCGTGCGCTCGGCACGGCGCGGGAGTAGTCGGCGATCGTGCCGGGCAGCGGGTCGAAGCCGTTGGCGAAAATCTGGTCGGCCGGCGGTGCGGGCGGATTGTTGCCTGCAGCATAGGCGATCAGGGCATCACCGAAGTCCATCGTTACGCTGAAGGCCGGGACGGCGGGTGCGCCAGTCGTATTCATGTTCAGTGAACCGGCAGCGTTGTTGCCGATAACGACCATCGTCGCCCCGGCATTGAACGCGTTGGTGATTTTTTCGGTGAACGAGCAGGAGCCGCGGCGAACCATGGCGATCGCGCCACTGAAGTAACCAGCCGGGAACGCACCGGTGGTCGTGCAACCGACGAGATTGGTCGGATAGGTCAGCAGGCGTCCACCGATGAAGCCTGTGGTGTCGCCAACCACTGTCGTACTGCCGGGATTGAGAGGCACATGGGCCAGGTCCGGCGGCGGCATTGGCAGCGGATCCGGGCCGGTGACCGCAAGCTGCGGGCCGATCAGCTCGTCCTGGGTGGAAGCCGCAACCGTCATGGTCCACGGGCCAAGGTGATTGACGGTACCGACGACACTCGGCACGCTGGCGCTCGTGTTTCCGGCCGAAGCCGAGACAAACACGTCTGCATTGACCGCGTCGAGGAACACGCGGTCCAGATCATTCCACGGATCGCGTCCGCCGGAGATCGAATAGTTGATCACGTCGACGCCATCGGCCTGCAAGGCCTTGGCTTCGTCCTTGGGTCAATCGCGTTCTCGAGGCCCGCCTGCAGATCCTCGCCAGGACAGCTGTTGGTCGGGCAGACCTTGTAGCTGATGATTGCCGCGCAGGGTGCGACGCCGGACATGGTCACGCCATCGGGCAGCAAGGGAGCCGGGCTCACCGTATTGTCGATCGTGTTGCCGGCGACCGTGCTGGACGTGTGGACGCCGTGCCCATTGCCCTGTGCTGCCGTCGGATCCGGTCCGTCGCAGAAGCCGTTGACGTCGGTGGCACTGCAATCCACGCCAACCAGCTTCGGCTTGGAAGGACGGAAGTCGCAAGAGGTATCATTGGCGAACGAGGGGTGGGTGGGATTGGTGCCGGAATCGAGCACGCCCACGGTGATTCCCTTGCCTTCGGTGCCGACATTGTTCGGAGTATTGGTTCCGTTCCAGATCGTGTTCGCGCCGATGAACGTCGGGCCACGATAGGTATCCAGATACTGTACGCCGGCGGGTCGTACCGACTTCACGCCTGGCAGGCCGGCGATCTGCGCGGCTTCGGCGGCGGAAAGGTGCGCGGCGACGCCGTTGCGCGTGATTGCATAATTGTGGGTGACGTTGAGCAGTCGGCCAATCTTGTTCTCAATGGCCGTTACATGGGCGGTGCGCTGCGCCAACAGGTAGTTCTGGTAGGCCTGCGCTGCCGGGCTGCGCACATCGAGCTTGCGTGCACCTGTTGCCTGCGGCGCTGTTGCCTGGATGCCGCTCACGCTGCCGTTGTAGTGGAGCAGGCCATCCTCGGTAAATGAAATGATGTAGGTGCCGTCAGTACTGGCCTGATCCACGGCCACCGGCGCGCCGGCCTGCAGTTCTGCCGCACAAGCATTTGTCGCAGTTTGCATTCCTGCTCCCACCAGCGCGATACCAATCGCCGATGACAGTGTCATGAGTCGGAAAGACTTCACCATCTTGATCTCCAGAATTTATCCATAACCACCAAAGCACTGGAGTGATGGCGACCTGCGAGGAGTTCGCCAAGCATCCAGAATAGTGCAAGAGAGCCCGTGGGGCGGGCAACGCAATGCTCCCTTCTTATACCACCGCGAAGCAGCCCAACCAAGTCGCGCTGCCACATTTTCGAATTGATGCAGATCGGCTCGCTGTTCGAATCCGGGGCCGCTTGCACAAACCTTGGGGCCACTTCAGCTGCCGAAAGCCCAAGCCGCAAGAAAAAGTGCGCCTGAACAACTGCGTCCATCGCGAACCCGCAGAATTTTTCCAGCGTTCATTCAGGTTGGGAGCTAATGTGAGGGTGGGTTCACGATGAACTTGACGACCTCCGTCAACTGCCGGGTTCGCGGAAACGCCGGAAGGCTGGCGAGGAACGTGCGGCCATAGCCTTTCGTGCTCAGGCGCGGATCGCAGAGCACGAGCACGCCGCGATCGTTGATGTCGCGGATCAGGCGTCCGGCGCCCTGCCTGAGCGCGATGACTGCATTTGGAATCTGCCACTCGACGAACGGGTTGAGGCCGGATTCGCGCAGGACCTCGAGGCGCGCGACTAGCACCGGATCATCCGGTGCGGCGAACGGCAGCTTGTCGATCACGACAACGCTGAGCGCCTCGCCGGCAACGTCGACGCCTTCCCAGAAACTGGCCGCGCCGAGCAGAACGCCGTTGCCGGATTCGCGGAAGCCGCTGAGCAGCTGGTGGCGCGGCGCCGAGCCCTGCACGAACAACGGATAATCCAGCCGGCCTTCGAGCAGCTCGGCGGCGCGGCGCAGCGCGCGATGCGAAGTGAACAGCAGGAACGCGCGCCCCTTCGAGGCTTCGAGTACCGGCAACACGGCATCGATCATCTTCGCCGTGTAGTCGGGCGTGTTCGGATCGGGCAGGCCCGGCGGCAGATAGACCAGGCCCTGCCGCGCATAATCGAACGGACTGTCGAGGCAGACGCTGTGCGGATCGTCGAGGCCGAGCTGGCGCGAGAAGTGATCGAAGCGCCCGGCGATGGAAAGCGTCGCCGAGGTGAAGATCCATGCCGCATGGCTCTGCTCGCGCAGTTCGCGCAACGGAGCGGAAAGGTCCAGCGGCGTGGCATGCAGGGCGAAGCCATGCGCGCTCAGTTCGTACCAGTGCACCGAATCGCGCGCATTGCTGTCGCGCAGATGGGCCAGTCGCGCAGCCATCTGCACGGCGCGCTCGTGCACGGCATCGAGCCCGCGGCTGCGCTCGGCATGCGCGGCAAGGCCCGTGCCGAGTTCATCGAGGGCGACGCGCAGCGCTTCCAGTTCGCGCTCGACTTCGGCATCGTTCTCGATGGCGAAGAACGCCGCCTTCGGCGGAAAGCGTTCCAGGGCGAGGCGCAGGCGGCGCACGGCCGGCGTGACCGCCTCGACCAGCGGTTGCAAAGTGCCGAGCGCGCCGGTCACCGCGCCGCATTCGGCCAGCGTGTCGGAAGCCAGCTCGGTCAGCTGGCGTGCGGTCAGGGTTATCGAGAAGAACTGCCCGGCCAGTTCGGGGATCTGGTGGGCCTCGTCGAGGATGAAGGCCTGCGCACCGGGCAGGATTTCGCCGAAGCCTTCCTGCTTGATGGCGAGGTCGGCGAACAGCAGGTGATGGTTGACTACGACAAGGTCCGCTTCCTGGGCGGCGCGCCTCGCCTTGACCACGAAGCAGTCGCTGAACATCGGGCATTCACTGCCGAGGCAGTTCTCGGGGGGCGAGGTGACCCGCGGCCGCAACGGCGAATCTTCCGGCAGTTCGGCCAGTTCGGCGCGGTCGCCGCTTTTCGTCGTCGTCGACCAGGCATGCACCTGCTGCAACTGGGCCACCTGCTCGCGACTGGGGAAGCGGCCGTCGCTGCGTGCCTGCTCGAGGCGGTGCAGGCACAAATAGTTGGCGCGCCCCTTGAGCAGGGCCGCCGACAGGCGCGCGCCGAGCACGCTGCGCACGCGCGGCAGGTCGCGATGGAACAGCTGGTCCTGCAGCGCCTTGGTGCCGGTCGAGATGATCACGCGCTTGCCCGAAAGCAGGGCCGGCACGAGATAGGCGAAGGTCTTGCCGGTGCCGGTGCCGGCCTCGGCGATCAGCGCGTGGCGCTCGTCGATGGCCGCGGCGACGGCCGTGGCCATGGCCTGCTGCACCGCGCGCGGGACGAAGCCCGGCACCTCGCGTGCGAACGGTCCGTCCGCGCCGAGCAGGTCTTCCACAGGTTCGTCCATGCGGCGCGGCTCCTCTCAGCGCGGCCCGCGTTCGCGGCAGGCGGGCGCACGATGCGCTCCGCGGCGGACCACGGCCGGGCCGGTCACCGCGTCGTCGCGTGAACGCAGCGACCTATCACAGCCGCACCGGACGCTTGACCTTGCACTGGTCGCGCTTGGCTTCGGCGACCGCGCGGTAGTCGGCATCGTTGAAGATCTTGCGGGCCTCGACCACGGTCTGCCAGTTCTGCACGCACAGCGTGCCGACCTGCGGGCCTTTCTTGAAACTTTGATAGGCCAGCTTCTCGGCCTCGACGGTGTTGCCGCGCAGGAACTCGATCTCGGCTTCGTACTGGAGCAGGTCGGGTGCATCCGGGGCGAGCTTGCGCGCCTTGGCGAGGGCTTCATGGGCGGCGTCGAACTGTTGCAGTTTTTCCGCTTCGCGGGCCTGGGCGAGGTAGCCCTCGACCGCGGGATCACGCAGCGGATTGACCTGCAGCGCGGAATCCTCGCCGGCACTGGCGGCACGGATCGCCTCTACGGCGGCCGCGCGATCGGGATCGGCCCGGGTCAGCGGCGCCTTTTCCGGCTGGCTCTGCGTCGAGCAGGCCGAAAGGCCTGCCACGAAGATGAATGGAAGGGCGAACTGGAGCGGGCGCAATGCGTGTTTCATGGGATCGAAATAAAAACCGGCCGGTAAGCCCGCTAGCATAACGTCATTCGCCATCGCGTCCGAGCCATTCGCGGATGCGGTCGATCGCGCAGCCTTCGCGGTCCTGCGGCGCATAGCCGGCGATGAACGGCAGTTCGCGGGCACCGGAACACACGGCATCGCTGCGCCGCCCGTTTTCCGGATCGATCCAGGCGAATTCGATGCCGTCGGCTGGCTGCGAGAGGGCCTGGGCCGGCAGGCGCCTGAACAGGTCGATCCAGACCTTGAGCGCGCCGGTCGAGCCGTACAGTCCGGTCGGCTTGTTGTCGTCGCGGCCGACCCATACCACGCCGAGCTGGTTGCCGCTGAAGCCGGCGAACCACGAATCGCGCTGGGTGTCGCTGGTGCCGGTCTTGCCGGCGGCATGCAGGTCGCCGAGGCCGGCCGCGCCGATCGAACGCGCGGTGCCGGATTCGACCACCTGCTGCATGGCCCAGGTGACCAGGCGCGAGGCCGCGACATAGTCCCCGGTGCCGGGCTTCACCCCGTAGCGCGACAGCGTGCGTCCGCCGGAATCGACCACGCCGCGCACGGCGCGCAGGGGAACGGCGTGGCCGTCGGCGGCGAAATACTGGTAGAGCTGGGCGACATCGAACGGGCTCAGATCCACCGCGCCGAGCAACAGCGAGGGATTCGGATTGATTTCGCGCCCCAGTCCGAACGACTGCAGCAGTCCGCGCACCTGGTCGACGCCGAGGCGCAGGCCCAGTTGCACGGTGGCGAGGTTCCAGCTGTTCTTCAGCGCATCGATCAGCAGCACGCGGCCATGCACGTCGCCATCATCGTTCTTCGGCACCCAGCGCGAGCCGTCGCGTTGCGGCAGGTCGACCGGCGCGTCGTCGATGATCGACGCCAGCGAATAGCGCTGCGGCTGCGCGAGCGCGACCAGGTAGACGAACGGCTTGACCAGCGAGCCGATCGGCCGGCGCGCGTCGAGGGCGCGGTTGAAGCCCTGCGCGTCGGCATTGCGTCCGCCGACCAGGGCCTGCACCTCGCCGCTCGGCACGGCAGTGACCACGACCGCCGATTCGACCCCGGCATCGCGCTTGCCGAGGCTGCCCAGAGCGGCGTCCATCGCGGCTTCGGCCTGCAATTGCGCCGATGGCGCCAGCGTGGTGTGGATGGTGAGGCCGGCGGCGTCGAGTTCATGCCCGGCGAAATCGCGACGCAACTGCTGGCGGACCAGCTCGAGGAAGGCCGGAAAGCGGTTGCGCGGCAATGCGCCTTTGGCGCTGATGCCGAGCGTCTGCGCCGTCGCCCGCGCCAGCGTGCGATCGTCGATCAGGCCAGTCTCGCTGAATTGCTGGAGGACGCGGTTGCGCCGCTCCAGCGCGCGCTGCGGCGAGCGGCGCGGATCGTAAAGGCTGGGCCCCTGGACCATGCCGACGAGCAGGGCGATATCGGCCGTGCTCAGTGAGTCGACTTCGCGACCGAAATAGAACTCCGAGGCCGCGGCAAAACCATGCACGGCCTGGCCGCCCTGCTGGCCGAGGAAGATCTCGTTGACATAGGCCTCGAGGATGCGTCGCTTGTCATAGCGGTATTCGATGAGCAGGGCGATCAGCGCCTCGTTGAACTTGCGCACGAAACTCTGGCCGCGATCGAGGAACAGGTTCTTGACCAGTTGCTGGGTCAGCGTCGAGCCGCCCTGGACGACGCGACCGGCCGTCAGGTTGGCCCAGCCCGCGCGCAGGATGGCGGCCAGGTCGATGCCATGGTGGTTCTTGAAATCGCGGTCCTCGACCGCCTGCAGGCCGGTGACGAGCAAGGCCGGCAACTGCTCGAGCTGGACGAGGCGGCGCTCTTCCTGCTGGGCGCCATACAGCGTGGCGATGCGCGCGGGGTCGATTTCGGCAAGGTTCAGGGCCTTGCCGTTGGCGCTGTCGACGAGGCTGGCAATGCGTCCGCCGGCGAGTTCGAGCGCGATGCGCTGGGCTGCATGCCGGCCATCGAGGCCGACGAAGGCACGACGGCCGATGACGAAGCGGTCGCCATTGCGCGCATAGGTTCCGGGTGCCTGTGCCGCCGGCGCCGGGCGATAGCGGGCGGCTTCCAGTTCCAGTTGCAGGGTCTCGGCATTCATCGGCCGCCCTGGCGCCAGATCGAGCGGCCGCGCGAACACGCGGCTCGGGATCTGCCAGCTCAGGTCGTCGAAGCGCTCGCGGACCTGGTGATCGAGGCTGATCGTGTAGGGCACGAGGAAGCCGATCAGGCCGCCGATGCCGAGCAGGGCTGGCACGCGCAGCAGGCGCCACAGCCATGCAATGAAGGCAAACAATCGTCGAAACACGGACAAGCGGATATTCCATGGGGATGCGCCATCAGTCTATCCGATGCGTCAAGCCCGATTGCGGCCACGGCGCCCGGATGGCGCGTCCGTGACAGTCCGCGCCGGCATCACCGATAATCCGCGTCCGCTTCCCGCCTGGACCATCGTGCAGAAATCGTCGCCGGATCCTGTCTGTCTCTGCGTGCACGGCGCCGATCCCTGCAGCGAGGCATGGCTGAATGCAGCGCTGGAGCAGCTTCCGGACCGCGCCGGGCTGGTGCTGGCCGGCGCCTGTGCGGCGATGGCCGGGCAGGCCCGGGCAGTGCGCTTCGCCGAACTCGATCATGCTGCGCCGATGGCGCTGGCCATGGCCCTCGCCGCGCGGATGCCCGGGCGGCGGACCCTGGTCCTGCTGCGCAGCGATGCCGAACTGCCACCACTGGCATTGGCGAGGCTGTGCCGCGCCCTCGAAGAAGACGACGTGCTCGCCGCCGGTGCGCTCGACAACCTTGATGCACGACGATCGCCGCTGCCCGTCGCCGCGCGCAGCGACACCTCGGTCGAGCGCATCGATGCGCTCTGCTTCGCCTTTTCGCAGCGCCTGCTGATCGACTGCGCGGAACTCTCGCCGCTGGCCTCGGCCTGGCATGGCGGGCGCCTCGCGCGCCTCACGGCCACGACCGCGGTTGCGGAACCACTGCGCACGGTCATGCTCGACCACTGCTATGTCGCCGCGCGCGGCCGGGCGCTGGTCGGGCCGGAAGCGGATGCCGACGTTCGCGATCCGTCGCCACCTTCGCCGCTCGCCGGCCTGCGCGAAAGCCTCGGCGCCGCGCTGGCCACCGAGGCATGGCCCGACCGTCCGGGGCTTGATGCACGACCGGTCCTGCTGCACGTGCTGCACGGCTGGGGCGGCGGCGCCGAACGCTGGGTGCGCGATTTCTGCAGCGCCTTTGCCGCTGCCAGCCATCTCGTCCTGATTGCGCGCGGCAGCCATGCGCGCAAGCGCCACGGCGAATGGCTGGAACTGCACGACGGATCGCTGAATGGCCCGCCGCTGCGCCGCGTCGCCCTGCCCTGTCCGATCGACGATACCGCCGAGGTCGATCCGGCCTACCGGCGCCTGCTGCAGGAGTGGATCGGCGAATACGCGGTCGATGCGGTCGTCATCTCCTCGCTGATCGGACACAGCCTCGATGCCTTGCGCACGGGGCTGCCGACCGTGCGCATCGTGCACGACCACTACCCGCTGTGGCCCGTGCTGCACCGCGATTTCAGCAACCCGGCACTGGCCTTCGACGAGGACCAGCGATGCCGCGACCTCGCCGCGCCCGGCGCCGATCGCGAATTCGGCAATGCCGATCCGGCGCACTGGAAATCGCTGCGCGATGCAAGCGTCGCCGCCCTGCTCGAGGCGCGCACCACGCTGGTCGCACCGAGCCGATCGGCGCTCGCCAACGACCTGCGCCTTGCGCCCGAGCTGGCGGCGCTGCGGTCGGCGGTGATACCGCACGGCCTGTCGGCCTGGCCCGACGATGCGCCGCGGGTCGAAACGGTTCCGCCGAGAGAGCGCCTGCGCCTGGTGATGCCGGGCCGCGTGCGCCGCGGCAAGGGCGCGCAACTGCTCGAACAGGTGCTGCCGCGCCTGCGCGGACTGGCCGATGTC
The DNA here is from genome assembly GCA_036734345.1 of Dokdonella sp. Lineage (GTDB taxonomy): Bacteria > Pseudomonadota > Gammaproteobacteria > Xanthomonadales > Rhodanobacteraceae > Dokdonella. Next base: position 20,253 of record DAIMYT010000014.1, read on the forward strand.
TTCCTGCTCGGCGCCGGCGCCGATGCGCATGCCTTCTTCGGCCGGAGCGGCGTGCACATCGTGCTCGACTACCGGCGCGAGGACCTGCCGCGCCTGTTGTCCATGCTGGCCGCCGATGCCGCCGTGCTCATGCCCACGGTCGCCGAGACCTTCGGCTACACGCTTTCGGAACTGCGCGACCTCGGCATGCCGGTGATCGCCACGCGCATGGGCGCCTATGTCGAGCGCATCGAGGATGGCATCGACGGCTTCCTCGTCGAGGCCGATGCCGATGCGATCGTCGCCCGCATCGCCGAACTGGCCGCGCAGCGCGAGCGCCTTGAGGCCGTGCGCGCATGCCTGCAGACGCGCCGCGAACCCGACCTGCCGGCGATGGCCGAAGCCTATGCCGGACTGCTCGGGTTGCCGGCCGCGCGCACGCTGCGCTATCCGCTGAAATCGCTAGACGCCACCACGCAGCAACTGGCCGCGCAGGCGCGCGATCTCGATCGTGCGCGACAGCGCGAAGGCGAACTCGGCCGCCAGCTGCGCGCCAGCGAGAGGGAAAGCCGGCGGCGCGGCGAATGGGGCCACGACCTCGATCGCGAACTGGCCGCGGCGCGCGCGCAGCTGCTCCGCCTTGAAGCGGATTTCGCCGAACGCACCGAGTGGGCGTTGCGCCTCGACGCCGAGGTCAACGAACTGCGCCCCATCGTGATGAGCCGGCTGTGGCGCTACACGCTGCCCCTGCGCCTGGCCATCACCTGGTTGCGCGACCGGCGCGCCGGACTCGTTTTCCGCAAGAACCGCCTGCTTGGCCAGGTGCGCCGCCTGCACGGCAGCCTGGCCCGCCATGGCCTTGCCGGCACCTGGACGCGCCTTGTCCGCGAACTGCGACCGAAGGCGCCCGTCCACGCGCGCCAGACCTATGCCGCGCCAAGCGAGGCCTTCTCGCCGTTCGCCGTTCCCGCCAGCGACGATCCACGCGTCTCGATCATCATCCCGGTGCACAACAAGTTCGCCTACACGGCCGCCTGCCTGCGCTCGCTGGCCGAACACGCCGCGGCGACGTCATTCGAGGTGATCGTCGTCGACGACCTGTCCAGCGATTCGACCGCGGCCAGATTGAAGGAGATCGGCGGCGTGCGCGGCGTGCGCAATGCCGAGAACCTCGGCTTCGTCGGCTCCTGCAACGCCGGCGCGGCGATCGCGCGCGGCGAGTTCGTGCTGTTCCTCAACAACGACACCGTGGTCACCGCAGGCTGGCTCGAAGCGCTGCTGCGCACCTTCGAGGAGGAAGGCGATGCCGGCCTGGTCGGCGCGCAACTGGTCTATCCGGACGGTCGCCTGCAGGAAGCCGGCGGGATCGTCTTCAACGACGGCTCGGGCTGGAACTACGGACGCTTCGAGGATCCCGACGACACCCGCTTCGCCTTCCGCCGCGAAGCCGACTACTGCTCGGGTGCCGCGATCATGCTGCGCCGCGCGCTGTTCGAGAAACTCGGCCGCTTCGACCAGCGCTATGCACCGGCCTACTACGAAGACACCGATCTCGCCTTCGCCGTGCGCGCCGCCGGCCTCAAGGTGTTCTACGAGCCGCGATCGCGCGTGATCCACTTCGAAGGCATCACCGCCGGCACCGATACCGGCAGCGGCATGAAGCGTTACCAGGTGATCAACCGCGACAAGTTCCTCGACAAATGGCGCGATGCGTTGCGTGCGCAGCCCGCTCCCGGCACGGCCATCCACCTCGCCGCCACGCACCGCGCGCGGCGACGCATCCTGATCATCGACGCGACCACGCCGGCGCCGGACCAGGATTCCGGCTCGCTGCGCATGGTCAACCTGATGCGCGTGCTGCGCAAGAATCACTGCCATGTCGCCTTCATGGCCAGCAACCGCGCCTGGGTCGAAGGCTATACCGACGACCTGCAGGGGCTCGGCATCGAAGTGCTGCACCATCCGTACAACAGCGATCCGCTCACGCTGTTCCGCCAGCGTGGCGCGGAATTCGACGCCATCCTGCTCTCGCGCCACTATGTCGCCGCCGAATTCATCGGCCTGGCCCGCCTCTATGCGCCACAGGCCCGGCTGGTCTTCGACACGGTCGACCTGCACTACCTGCGCGAGCAGCGCGCGGCCGAGCTGGAAGGCCGCGAGGACCTGGCCCGCGTCGCGGCCAGGACCCGCGCCAGCGAAATCGGCATCATGCGCGAGTGCGACGTGACCCTCGTGGTCAGCCCGGTCGAGCAGGAAATCCTCGCCCGCGATGCCCCGGGCGTCGCCGTCGACGTGCTCTCCAACGTGCACGAGATCTTCGGCTGCCGGAAGTCCTTCGACGAACGCCGCGACCTCGTCTTCGTCGGTGGTTTCCAGCATCCGCCGAACAGCGATGCGGTGACCTGGTTCGTGCGCGACATCTTCCCGCGCGTGCTGGCCGCCCTGCCCGATCTGCGCGTGCACGTCATCGGCAGCAAGGTGCCCGACGCGATCCAGGCGCTGGCCGACGCGCACGTGCTCGTGCACGGCTATGTCGAGGACATCGGCCCGGCCATGGATGGTGCGCGCATCTCGATTGCACCGCTGCGCTACGGGGCCGGCGTCAAGGGCAAGGTCAACATGGCGATGAGCTACGGACTGCCGGTGGTGGCAACGCCGATGGCGGTCGAAGGCATGCACGTGCGCGAAGGTCTCGACGTGTGCGTGGCCGAAGACGCCGCGCGCTTCGCCGACGCGATCATCGAGCTCTACGGCAACAAGCCGCTATGGAACCGGCTGTCGGTCAACGGCCTGGCCAACGTGCGCAACCACTTCTCGTTCGAGGCCGCCGAAAAGGCGATCCGGCGCATCTTCCGCTTCTGAGCGGCGGGTCAGCCCAGGCGCCACTCGCCTTCGATCTCGAGGCACTCCCAGTGCACCTCGCCGGCGGCTACGCCGAGCGGCGCGAAACTGCGCTCGCGGAAGAACAGGCTGCCGTCCTCATGGCGCAGGAGCAGCGTGCTGGCGCGCGTTCCGTAGTGTTCGCCGCGGATGAAAATCGGCGCAAGCATGCGTTCGCGTTCGAGGCCGATGCCGGTATCGGGCAATGCCGCGTCGTCCGGCAGTACGGCGTCGGCGAGCAGGCCGAGCAGGGTCGCGTCGTCGCGGTCGCCCGAGCGGATCGCCCGGGAAAAAATCGTGCGCAGGCGTTCGACCTTGGGCCACGGACTGCCGAACGCTCCGTTGCTGACCACATGCACGCCCTCGCCCAGGCGCTGCAGGCTGTTGCGGGCGCCGTCGATCAGCCACGCCGAGTTGCGGTCGCCGAAGACGAGGTTGAACGGCCCGTATTCGTCGACCTGACCCAGTACGCGTTCGGCGAATGCCTGGACGTTCTCGTTGCCGATGACGAATTCGCGCACGAGCTGGCCGCGCGAGCGCGGAGCCTGCGCAGGCAGTCCGCTGCGCCGGTTGGTCACGGCCGCGAAGCGCCCGTCGTTGCGCTGGGCCAGCCAGCTGCCGCCGCCGAGCCGGTCGAGGCCGCCGAGGCAGTCCGGCGCCCCGGGCCAGGGCTGCGCAGTCGTGCTCGGGCGTTCATGGAACTCGTCGCGATTGCCGAGCAGCAGCAATGGCCAGTCGGGCATCGCGCCGATGGCGATCAGCAGGATGCACATCGTGCAATTCCGCGCGCGTAGCGCTTGATGCCGGCAACGGATTGCGCGGCCATGGTCAGCCGCCCGGCGTGGAAAGCTCGCGCAGCGCCTGTTCAAGCCGGGCCAGGCGCGGATTGTCCGGACTCAGGGCGCGCGCGGATTTCAGCGCGCGCGCGGCCTCCGCCGCCTGCTTTTCGCCGACGCGCTTTTCGGCGAGGTCGAGCCAGGCATCAGCCAGTCGCGCGGACATCGACGCGAGCGCGGCATCGGCCGGCGAGACCTGGCGCACGACCTCGAGCATGCCTTCGGCGCGATTGAGCGAACCGGCGTCGATGTACTCGGCGAACAGTTCCCTGGCGCGCACCGGCAGCTTGTTGAGGCCGTCCTGTGCCATCACGTTGTTGCCGTCGATCGCCAGCGCGGCGCGATACTTGTCGTAGGCGCTGTTGCCGGGCGGATTGATCAGGCGGCCCGCGGCGCTGGCCTGCGCGGCTTCGGCGATCAGGGTGCGCATGCGCTCGATGTCGTCCGCCGAGGCCGGCGGCCGTTCGGCGGCGATGGCAAGCCGCTCGCGCAGTTCGCGCAGGTCGATGCGCGCGGCGCGCAGGTCGGCCAGGTTGTTGCCGGCCAGCGATTCGGCCTGGGCCAGCAGCTTCTCGGCGCTGCCGGGATTGCTGTCCTCGATGGCGGCGCGCGCCTGCACCACGAATGCCTGCGCAACCCGGCGCAGGCCGGCGCGCGCGCGCGCATTGTCCGCATCGCGTTGCAGGACCGATTCGAACAGGGCCTGGGCGGAATCGGCGCTGCCGCTGATGCGCCCGGCACGCAACTGCGCATCGGCGCGCGCGAGGTCCTTGTCGAGCGCGGCGGCAGCCAGCTCGCGCTGCTTGCCGAGGCGTGCGCGCAGGTCGGGCAGGTCCGGATGGCCGGGCAGGATGCGCGCGACGTCGTCGATGCGCGCGGCTGCGGTGGCCAGGTCATTGGCCTCGAAGGCGGCCTTGGCCTGTGCGGCCAGGGCGTCGACGCTGCGACTGATGCCGGCCTTGGCCAGCGCATTGCCGGGGTCGCTGGCGAGCATCTGCTGGTAGAGCGCGACGGCGCCGTTGTCGCCGAGCAACCGGCCGGCTTCGAGTTCGGCCTGGGCCGACTTGAGCAGCGATTCGGTCTGCGTGCCGCGCGCATCGAGCGCGGCGATCGCGCGGTCGACCTCGTCCACCGCCGCGCCACCGCCGAGCAGCTCGCGTGCGGAGGCGGCGGCCTGCCGGGCCGGCTCAAGCTCGCCGCGGGCCAGCGCATCGCGAGCCCGAGCGAGCAGCTTTTCGCCGACATTGCGCAATCCGCGCCGGGCGATGTCATTGTCGGAATCGAGGGCGCGCGCGGCCTCGAAAAGTTCGCGCGCGCTGTCGCCCTGGTTGCCCGCCAGCTGGTC
>DAIMYT010000014.1:25392-44133 GCA_036734345.1 Dokdonella sp.
ACCAGCGGCTGCAGCACGGCCAGCGAATCCGGCAGGCGCGGGACCGGCTGGGTGATGTGCATGATGCCGACCGCCAGCGAATCCTCGGCATGGTAGGGCACGCGTCCGACCAGCATTTCGTAAAGCACGACGCCGAGGCTGTAGAGGTCCGCGCGCCCGTCGAGCTGCTTGCCGCGCGCCTGCTCCGGGCTCATGTAGTGCGGCGTGCCGACCACCGATCCGGTGCGCGTCATGCGCGTCGCCGAATCGTTGGCCCGGGCGATGCCGAAATCGGTCAGCGCCGAGGAGCCGTCGTCGCGCAGCAGGATGTTGTCCGGCTTGATGTCGCGATGGATGAAGCCCTTCTGCTGGGCGTAGTTGATCGCACCGGCGATCTCGCGGGTGACGCGCAGGGCGAACTGCACCGAGCGCGGCGGCCCTTCCTTGCTCAGTACGGGTCCGCCGGCCAGGTATTCCATGGCGATGTAGTGATAATCGCCGACCCGGCTGACGTCGTGGATACCGACGACATGGCGATGGTGCAGCCGCGCGGCGATCTTGGCCTCGCGCAGGAATCGCTCGCCAAAGTTCGGATCGACCAGCAAGGCCGGCGACATGATCTTGAGCGCGACTTCGCGGTCCACGGATTCCTGGACCGCCAGATACACGGTAGCCATGCCGCCGCGCCCGAGCTGGCGCAGCAATCGGTATCCGGGAATTTCGATCACGAGGGGTCTGTATCCATGCACAATGCCGCGCTGCAGCGTAAGCCCTAGCATATCAGCCCGAATACGGTGAAGCAGTACACGCAGGCAGCTCCGTGCAGGTTCAGATTTGCCGCCGGGCCTCGATCACGTTGGGCACGGCGTGCAACTGGCCGAGCAGGGCCGAGAGCTGGCCGAAATCGACGACGCGCAGCACGTAGTTCATGGCCACCTCGTTGCGTGCCTGGTCGACGCGTGCCTCGACGGCGAGAATGTGCACATTGGCCGCGGCGATGACATTGCTCACGTCCTTGTGCAGGCCCTTGCGGTCGTAGCCGCGCACCAGCACGTTGACCTCATAGGCGCGCTGCCGGCCGCCGCCCCACTCCACCTCGATGATGCGGTCGGGGTCTAGCGTACGCAGCCGCTGCAACTGCCGGCAGTCGGTGCGGTGCACGCTGACCCCGCGGCCGCGCGTGATGAAGCCGGCGACCTCGTCGCCCGGCACCGGCTGGCAACAGCGCGCCAGCACCGTGAGCAGGTTGCCGACACCCTCGATGACCAGCGCGTCCTTGCCCGGCGCCGGCAGCTTCGAGGGCGCCGCCGGCCGGGGCTGCTGCGGTTCGGCACCGCGCTCGCCCTCGTGCAGGATGCGCGCGACCTGGGTCGGCGTGACATCGCCGAGAGCGAGCGCTTCGTAGAGATCGTCGATGCCACGCAGGTTGAAGCGTGCCGGCAGGCTGTCCAGTTCGATGTTGCTCAGCGCAAGGCGCTTGAACTCCCGGTCGAGAACACCGCGGCCTGCGGCGATGTTGAGTTCGCGATCGGCGTGCTTGAACCAGTTGCGCACCTTGTTGCGCGCACGCGCGGTGTGCAGGAATCCGTGGTGCACGGACAGCCAGTCGCGTCGCGGCTCGGCGACCTTGCCGGTCAGGATCTCGATGCGGTCGCCGCTGGCCGGCTGGTGGGTCAGCGGCACGATGCGGCCATTGACCTTGGCGCCACGGCAGCGATGGCCGACATCGGTATGGATCACATAGGCGAAGTCGAGGACGGTCGCGCCCTTGGGCAGGTCGATGACCTGCCCGCGCGGGGTCAGCAGGTAGACGCGATCCTCGATGACATCGGTGCGGAAACCGGCAAGCAGCGCGGAATCGTCGTCCTGCTCCTCGCGGCTTTCGAGCAGCTGGCGCATCCAGGCGATCTTGCGCTCGAAACTGGCATCCCCGCCGCTGCCTTCCTTGTAGCGCCAGTGCGCGGCAAATCCGAGCTCGGCATAGGCATGCATGTCGTGCGAGCGGATCTGCACTTCCAGCGTGCGTCCCTCCGGGCCGACCACGGCGGTATGCAGCGATTGGTAATTGTTGCCCTTGGGACTGGCGATGTAGTCGTCGAATTCGCCGGCGATGAAGGGCCATAGCGAATGCACGATACCGAGCGCCGCATAGCAGGAAGGCACGTCGCGGACCAGCACGCGCAGCGCGCGGATGTCATAGAGCCCGGAGAAGTCGAGGCCCTTCTTCTGCATCTTCCGCCAGATCGAACTGATGTGCTTGGGCCGGCCGGCGATTTCCGCCTCGATGCCCGCCTCGTGCAGCGCGGCCTGCAGGATCCCGCGCGCCTGCGCGATCCAGGCCTCGCGATCGCCGCGGCGCTCGTCGAGCAGTTCGGCGATGCGCCGGTAAGTGTCTGGCTGCAGGTAGCGGAAGGCCAGGTCCTCCAGTTCCCACTTGAGCTGCCAGATGCCGAGCCTGTTCGCCAGCGGTGCGTGGATGTCGGCGGTCAGCTGGGCGAGGGCGATGCGATCCTCTTCGCCGAGGTCGGCAGCTTTGCGCATCAGCACGAGCTGGCGCGCCAGCAGGATGAAGACGACGCGCAGGTCGCGGATGATTGCCAGCAGCAGCCGGCGCAATCCCTCCGCAGCGCCCGCTCCGGAACGCACCGAGTACAGCGACCAGACCTTTTCCGCGGCGCGCTGGCCTTCGATCAGGTCGACGACCTCGGCGCCGCAGGCCTGCAGCTCGGCCGCACTGAATTCGCAACCGGCCAGTGCGGCCTCATGCAGGAGCAATGCGCTCTGCGCCGCGGAACCGGTCTGCAGCTTGCCGAGCTCGGCGAGGACAGCCCCGCGCACCTCTGCAGCCGCGTCCCAGCGGCTGCGCGCCGCTGCCGAGCGGGCCAGCCTGGCTTCGATCTGCAGCAGCACATCGGCGTTCGGTTCGGACACTGGACGACCCGTTGGCGAGGGAATCACGACGATCGTGATGTTAACCGCATGCTGCGATCTGCCGGCGCACGCCGGTGCCGCCGCGCCGGGCAGCGATCAAGGGCGAACACGCAGGCGAAAACCGATCCGTCGCGGCTATCGTTGCGGACAGGCTGGCTGGCCGTAACGATGGACCGGATCGGGCTGGATCAGAAGTTGTACCAGACGCTGTCGTCGGCGAACCAGTCCTGCGACTCTTCAGGCACGCCAGGCATTCCGCCGCCGGTGCGAAGCGCGGCAAATCCCTGCGCCGGGGTACCCGAGGTCGGGGCACCGACGATCGTGCGATAGACCAGCACGAAATACGGCGTCGAGCCGGAAACGGCACTGATTGCATGGCGGACAAACGGACCGGTTTCCTTGACCACGCCGGCCACGGCCAGCCCGGCGTCGTCGCAGAGATCCTGCGGCGGGGTGGTGCCCTCGACCCAGCTCGTGCCGAGGCCGCACCAGGTCGCATCGGCCAGGGTCGACAGCGCACTGGTGTTGAAGCCGTCCACCAAAGTCCAGATCGTGTCGGCGGGCTGGCCGGGATCGAAGGCCGTTTCGACCTTGACCACGCTGACGGCCTGGTTGCCGAAGCCCGAGAACGTCTGCGCGGTGACCTTGACGTTCTGGTGCGGGCCGGACGGCGCGTCCGGCTCGACATTGCCGCCGAAGCCGCTGTCGAACAGGCCGTGACTGACGTTGGGCAGGTCAAGGCTGCCGCCCGGGTACGCGCTCAGGCAGCGCATCTGCTTGGCCGGCAGGCTTGCGGCCTGGCCGAGATAGAGGGCTGGAGCACCGGCACTCTGCAGGCCGCTGCCCGTGTACTGGAAGCTGCCAAGGTAGACGGACGCGAACTTCCACACATCCGGACCGACCGCGGCCGGCAACTGGAAACGCGGTTGCAGCTGGAGCTGGGTCGGCGTCTGCGACAGGTTGGCGCAGAACACATGCGCATTGAAGTAGGCGGTGGCGGTCGTCGGGCCCGATCCGGGACGCGTGACGGCGAGCGCACCCGGGTTCGACGCGTCAAGCGCTAGGGTTGCCTGGTCGCCCGATGCAGTATCGCCGCCAACCAGGGCGGCGACGTTGTCTGCGGACGCCGAACCGGCGCCGGCAATCAGGGCAAGGGAGAGTGCAGCCTTCGGGCTACCAACAAGACGCTTGATCATCAGTTTCATTCGGTCCGCTGACTAGGAAAAACAGGAATTTGTATGTGAAGGGCAGCTGAAACTCTGATCCTGCACACGTGCAGAACCCGGGCAGCCGGATTCTCGGCGCCCGATGCTAGACTGCACGGGTCAGGATTCTACCCTCTCAACTCGCAGAGCGCACCTGTTAACCTCCCGTTAGACAACGAGTTTTCGACCAACTGGTCACGTTTTGACCACCGCACCGAGCCCAACGCCATGCACGCCAGAGTCCCGCTCCTTGCTTTCCTGCTGATTTTTCCCCTCTGCCTCGCCGTCCAGGCACAGGAACCCCAGGCACCGACGCTTGAAGAGCGCATGTCGCAGGAGGAGTTCAATGCGGCCGGCCTGGACCGCCTCACGCCCGAACAACTCCGTTTCCTGAACGGCTGGATCCAGTCCAAGGGAGTTAGCGCTCTCGGCGCTCCGATCAAGCACCGCGACGGCACCACGGTGTTCTATGCCAGCGACAGCGACCGCGAGGTGATCGAGTCGAGCATCGTCGGCGAGTTCAACGGCTGGAACGGCAAGACCCGCGTGACGCTCGAGAACGGCCAGGTCTGGGAACAGGCCGAGTCGGGCCGCAAGGGCTATCGACTGACCGCGCCGAAGGTCAAGATCAAGCCGATGAGTTTCAGCAGCTGGCTGATGTACGTCGATGGCTGCGGCTGCGACGTCCGCGTCAAGCGCATCAAGTAGCCACGCCAGGGGCAACGGGCGGCAGGACGGGAGGCCGTCGCCGCCCGCTCAATCCAGTGCGGCGAGCGCGCGCGCCAGGCGCTTGGGCGACACCGGCTCGGCCGTGCGCAGCTCCTGGGCGAACACCGAAACGCGCAGCTCCTCGATCAGCCAGCGCAATTCCCCGAGGGCAGCCGGATCGGCATCGTTGCCGGCACGCCGCTTGAGGAACTCGCGCCAGTAGCGCTGCACGCCAAGCATGCGCGCCTGGTCGCGCGCCGGGTCCTGGCGCAAGCGTTCGGCGCGCAGGCGCATGCCGCGCAGGTAACGCGGGAAGTGGCCGAGATGGCGCGGATCGGTGTCGCGCAGGAAGCCGGGAGCCAGCAGCTCATCGCGCTGTTCGTGCAGGTCCTCGTAATTGGCCGCGGCGAAACCGAGCAGCGGCGGCTCCAGCCAGGGCGCCAGTTCGGCGTGCGCCTCGATGATCGCCTCGGCGAGCTTGAGCCGCTCCACGGCGGCCGCGAACAGTTCGCTGCCAAGGGTCGCCTTCAGGCGCTCGAAATCGCCGCGCGTCCGTGCGTCCAGCGCATGCGCCTGCAGGCGCTCGGAAAGGGCCGCCTCGACGAGGTCGGCGCGCAGCGTCTCGGCGCTGCCCAGCGCCGCCCATTTCAGCGCAGTTGAATTGTCCAGCGGCAATTGGCGCCGCGCCTGCTTGATCCTGTCGGCCAGCGCGCGGCGCAACAGGCGCTCGACGCCGCGGCGGTGTTCGCTGCGCGCCTCGTCGGGATTCTCGAACACGCGCAGGGCCACGCTGTCGCCGAGATCGACCAGGGCCGGCCAGGCCACCAGCCCTTCCGGCGAGCGGATCGACTCGGGGATGTCGTCGATGTCGAAGCCGGAGAGGTCCTCGCGCACGAGCTGCGCGTCGGCTTGCCGCGAGAACGCCGCGCGCGCCGCGCTGGCCCAGTCGTGCTGGATCGCGCCGAGATCGCGCCCCGCTGCGACGATCCGGCCGTTCTCGTCGGATACCTGGAAGCGCATCAGCAGGTGCGGCGGCAGCTCGATCGCGGAAAAGTCGGCCGCCGAGATGTCCACGCCGGTGACCTTGCCCAGGTAGGCGGCGAGCATCGCGGCCAGCGGTTTTTCCATCGCGCTGTCCCGGGCCGGCAAGGCTTCGACGAAGGCGCGGGCGAAATCCGGTGCCGGCACGAAGTTCCTGCGCAGCGATTTCGGCAGTCCACGGATCAGCTCGGCGGCCTTTTCGGCCAGCAGGCCCGGGACCAGCCACTCGCAACGGACTGCCGGCAAGGCATTGACCAGCGCCAGCGGCACATGCAGGGTCACGCCATCGGACGGGTCGCCCGGCACGAAGCGGTATTCGAGGCGCAATTCGTGCGCGGCAAGCATCATGCGCGGCGGAAAATCCTCCGCGGCCACCCCTGGCGTCGTCGACAGCACATCGGCCAGCGACCAGCGCAGGGCGGCCTGTTCCGATGGCGACGCCTTGCGATACCAGGCATCCAGCGCAGCACTGGTATGGATGTCGGCGGGCAGCTTGCCGCGGAAGAATGCGACGAGTTCATCGGCCGACTTGATCAATCCGGATCGCCGCTGCTTGGCCTCGATTTCGGCGGCCTGGGCCAGGGTGCGCAGGTTGGCGCGGATGAAATCCGCGCGCGCGTCGATCTCGCCGGTGGCCAGGGCCTCGCGCACGAAAATTTCATGCGCCTCGACCGGGTCATGGCGGCCGAACTGCACGGCGCGCTTCTCGACCAGGACCAGGCCGAACAGGCTGACCTGCTCGAATGCCATCACCGCGCCGCGCTTGCGCGACCAGTGCGCATCGTGCCAGCTGCGCCGCACCAGATGCGCGGCCTGCTGTTCGATCCACAGCGGCTCGATGCGCGCGCACTGCATCGCATAGACCTTGCCGATATCGATGATTTGCCCGGCCAGCAGCCACTGCGGCGGAGATTTCGCCAGCGCCGAGCCCGGGAAGATCGCAAAACGCCGCTCGCGCGTGCCGACATACTGGTTGCGCTCGTCCTTGCGCGCGACCTGGGTGGGCCAGCCTGCGAGGAGACAACGGTGAATGGATTCACCGTTGTCGGGAATGGGGAATGGGGAATGGGGAATGGTTGCTTTGGCGCTGTTGGCGCCGGGAATCGGGAATCGGGAGTCGGGAATCGTTGAAGCGGCTTGAGGCGAATTCAACTTGCTCGCACTCGCTTCGACTCTGCTCTTTGCTTTGTTTTTGCTTTTGCTTTTGCTCCTAGCGACTCCCGATTCCCCTTTCCCGACTCCCGTCCTTGCCCCATCCATTCCCCATTCCCCATTCCCCACTCCCGGCCCCTGAACCACCAACTGCCGATGCAGCTCGCGCCACTCGCGCATGCGCATGAACGAGAGGAAATGCTCGCGGCACCAGTCGCGCAGTTTCGACTGGGTCAGTTCCTCGTGCGCGCTCGCGTAGGCGGCCCAGAGGTTGAGCACGCCGATGAAGTCGGATTTCGGATCGGTGAAGCGGGCGTGCGCCGCGTCGGCCTGCTGGCGGGCATCGGCGGGGCGTTCGCGCGGATCCTGGATGCTCAGGAACGACACCAGGATCATCAGTTCGCGGCTGACGCCGAGTCGCTGCGCTTCTATCAGCATGCGCGCCAGTGCGACATCGACCGGCAGGCTGGCGATCGTTGCACCGATTTTGGTGATGCGATGCTGCTCGTCGATCGCGCCGATCTCGATCAGGCGCCGGTAGCCGTCGCCGATGGCGCGCTCGGGCGGCGCCTCGACGAACGGGAAATCGGCGACGTCGCCGAGCTTGAGGCTGAGCATGCGCAGGATCACGCCAGCCAGCGACGTGCGCAGGATTTCCGGATCGGTGTAGGGAGGCCGCTCGAGGTAGTCGTCCTCGGCATAGAGGCGATAGCAGATGCCGGCGGCGACGCGCCCGCAACGGCCCTTGCGCTGGTCGGCGGCCGCGCGCGAGATCGGCTCGATGTGCAGGCGTTCGAGCTGGCCACGCTGGCTGTAACGCTTGACGCGCGCCATGCCGGTGTCGACGACGAAACGGATGCGCGGCACGGTCAGCGAGGTTTCGGCGACATTCGTGGCCAGCACGATGCGTCGTTTGGGGCCCGGCCTGAACACGCGGTCCTGCTCGGTGGCCGACAGCCGCGCGTACAACGCGAGCACTTCCGTCTCGCGGTACTTGCGCCGGTCCAGGGCGAGGTGGGCGTCGCGGATTTCGCGCTCGCCGGGCAGGAAGACCAGCACGTCGCCGCGCGGATCCTCGGCCGTGATCTCGTCCATCGCCGAAACAATCTGCTCGATGCTGCTCGATTCGCCACGTTCGGGCGGCGGCCGCCAGCGCACTTCGACCGGATAGGTGCGGCCCTCGACTTCGACGACCGGCGCATTGTCGAAATGCGCGGCGAATCGCGCCGTGTCGATGGTCGCCGAGGTGACGATCAGCTTGAGGTCGCGGCGCTTCGCCAGCAGGCGCTTGAGGTACCCGAGCAGGAAGTCGATGTTGAGGCTGCGCTCGTGCGCCTCGTCGAGGATGATCGTGTCGTAGCTGCCGAGCCAGGCGTCGCCCTGGGTTTCGGCAAGCAGGATGCCGTCGGTCATGAACTTGATCAGCGCGGCGTCGCCGACCTGTTCGGTGAAGCGCACCTGGAAGCCGATCAGGTCGCCCACCGTCGTATCGAGCTCGCTGGCGACGCGGCGGGCGACCGTGCGCGCGGCGATCCGGCGCGGCTGGGTGCAACCGATCATGCCGTGCGCGCCGCGCCCGGCGGCGAGGCAGAGCTTCGGCAGCTGCGTGGTCTTGCCGGAACCGGTTTCTCCGGCCAGCACGATGACCTGGTGCTGGCGGATCAGCTTGACGATTTCCTCGCTGCGCGCGGCGATCGGCAGGGATTCATCGATGCGTACCGCCGGGATGCGCGCGGCGCGCGCAGCCACGCGCGCCACCGAGGCCTCGATGTCCGCCGCGAGCCGGTCGATCTCGTCCTGCTTGGCGGCCCGGCCGGCCTTGTCGAGGCGCCGCCAGCGCCCGATCAGGCGCCCGCGATCGCGCGTCATGACGCCGGCCAGCGCCGTTTTCAGTTTGGACAGTTCGGACATGAAAGGGGATTCGTGATGAGCAACGATTGGAATGAAGCGATTTGGCATGCTGGAGAGCAGTAGGCGGTTGGCGGAAGAATCAGGAGCCAGGCCCGGTGCTCATGCCGCTAGTTTGCCGCGCACTTCCAGTGTAGGAGCCCCTTCAGGGGCGAGAATGTTCTTCAATCCGCCGGAATGCTCGCCCGTAAACGGGCTCCTACAGGTTTGCGGCAAACCCTGTTGTTCGCATTTTTCCCACTCCCGACTCCCGACTCCCGCTCAAAGCTTGCGCCGCGGCGGCACCAGCAGGTCGCCGAAGAGCAGGCCGGCGACGAGGGCGACGAGCAGGGTCAGCAGGGTGATGCCGGTATCGATGCCGAGCATCACGTCGCGCTCGAAGACAAAGCTCAGGGTACGAAAGCCGACGCTGCCGGGCACCAGCAGGATGATGCCCGGTTCGCGGATCAGCGCACCAGGCCGGTTGAATACGCGGGCAAACACGTTGCTGCTCGCGCCGAGGATCAGGCCGCCGGCAAACACGCCGAACGGCGCCGAGACGTGCACGCCACCGACGCGCGTGCAGATGTAGCCGGCGATGACCGAACCGATGACGATCGGGAAATAGCGCCACGGGCTGCGGAAGGTGATCGCAAACGTGACGGCGGCAAGGGGCACGGCGACCCATTCGGTCCAAGCCGGAATGGCGAGTAGCGGAACCGGTGGCGGCACCAGGCCGAACAGGGCGCAGACCTGGGTCGCGGCCACCGTGCCGAAGGCCAGCTTGAGCAGCACGGCCATCGCGCCGGCCATGCGCGCCGTACCCGAGACGAGGTCCTGGCTGGAGAGTTCGCGGACCGCGGCGGTCAGGCTCATGCCCGGCAGCAGGATGATCAGGCTCGCGACCACGACCGAGCGCACCTGGATCGGCACGAAATAGACCGCCACCACCGTCGCGATGATCGTCGCGAGCAGGGCCGAGATCGCCTCGAAGGCGGCGGCGATATTGGGCCGCTTGCGCGCGCTCAGCGCGGTGACGCCGGTGACGAAACCGATGATCGAGGCGGTGGCGACGCCGGCCCAGCCGGTCAGCAGGATCGCGGCGACGCAGGCCGGGGCCACCGCATAGGCGACCAGGGTGAGGATCTGCGAAGTCAGTGACGGACGCCGGCTGCCGACCTCGCGCAGGCGGCGGCGCCCCTCGGCGAGGTCGAGTTGGCCATTGATGACCTGGTCGGCGATTTCGTCGACCAGGCACAGGCTCTTCAGGTTTACCTCGCCCGGCGGCAGGCGCAGGACCTGGGTCATCTCGGCAACACCGCTGCCGGAATTCACCAGCTCCGAGAACGACATGATGATCGAGGTCGGCGTCGACAATACGTCGCAATGCAGCGAGAGGCGCTGCCCGACCAGGCTCACCGCCGCCTCGAGGCGGGGCGCAGCCGTCCCGTACTCGTGCAGGCGGCGCGCCAGTTCGACGATGAATTCGACGCGTGTGGTCAGGGGAACGCTGGTCATTCGGACAATCCGCAACGGCAGTGCGCCGCCATTATGGCGGCTGTATGGCGCATGGCCAGCCGCCGGATGCAGGCCAATGGGGGTGAATGTGGAAGATTCAACGCGAAGCCGGCCGATTTCGCCGGCGCGACGCCCGCGGCGATGGCGCGCGCCGCGAAGGAAGTGGACGGCGCGGCGCCAGCAATGCCCTGACAAGCCAGTCCTGGCGCGTCCTGCGGGGCATTCCGCGGCGGCATTGCGGCCTGGCGCCGGCCGATGGCGCGCCGATGCCGGCGCGATCTCCGTGCGGCTGCCATTCAGCCAATGGCAGCGGCTCCGAGTCCTTTGCTGATAACCTTTCCGGCATGAGTGAAACGGGCAGCGCAACCATCGGCGAGGACGGCATCCGCATCATCGCCCGCGGCGACTGGATCCTCGAGCATGTTGCGCGGCTGGCGGCGTTGCGCGAGTCGCTGCAGCGCAGCGTGCGTCCCGAAACCCGCGTAGACGCCACCGGCCTGGGTCGCGTGGACACCGCCGGCGCCAGCGTCCTGCTCGACCTGGTCGGCGACGATGCCAGCCGCATCGATCTGGGCAACGAGGCCACGCGCAAGCTGTTTGCCGCGGTGGCCAAGGCCGAAAACGCGCCACCGGCGAAAAAGCGGCGCAAGGACTCGGGCTTCCTGTCGGCCATCGCCAACATCGGCGATGCGCTCGAGAGCATCTGGCGCGACAGCGTCGCGCTGGTCGCCTTCATCGGCCTGATCCTGTCCGCCTTTGCGCGCAGCGCACTATTGCCGCGGCGCTGGCGCATGACCTCGACGGTTGCCCATATCGAACAGACCGGGCTGAACGCGCTGCCGATCGTCGCCCTGCTCTGCTTCCTGGTCGGCGCCGTGGTCGCCTTTCTCGGCGCCACCGTGCTCAAGGATTTCGGCGCCAGCATCTTCACCGTCGAACTGGTCGGCTATTCGTTCCTGCGCGAGTTCGGCGTGCTGCTGACCGCGATCATGGTGGCGGGCCGCTCGGGCAGCGCCTTCACCGCGCAGATCGGCTCGATGAAGGCGCGCGAGGAAATCGACGCGATCCGCACCCTCGGACTCGAGCCGGTCGACGTGCTGGTCATGCCGCGCGTACTCGCCTTGCTCGTCTCGATGCCGATCCTGACCCTGGTCGGCATGCTCGCCGGCATCATCGGCGGCGCCGTCGTCTGCGTGCTCACGCTCGACATCTCGCCGCTGATGTTCGTCACCCGCCTGCAGGAGACGACCACCGTGCGGCATTTCTGGGTGGGCATGAGCAAGGCGCCGATCTTCGCCTTCCTGATCGCGGCGATCGGCTGCCTGGAAGGCTTCAAGGTCGCCGGCAGCGCCGAGTCGGTCGGCTCGCACACCACTTCGAGCGTCGTGCAATCGATTTTCGTGGTCATCCTGATCGATGCACTGGCGGCGATCTTCTTCATGGAGATCGACCTGTGAATACGGCCGAGCCGGTCATCCGCATCCGCGGCCTGCGCAACCAGTTCGGCGACCAGGTCGTGCACGAGAACCTCGATCTCGACGTGCAGCGCGGCGAAATCATCGGCGTCGTCGGCGGCTCGGGTTCGGGCAAGTCGGTGCTGCTGCGCGCGATCATCGGCCTCGGCCATCCGGCAGCGGGCAGCATCCGCCTGTTCGGCGAAGAGGTTTCCACGCTGTCGGATGCGAAGCGCGCAATGATCGAGCGGCGCTGTGGGGTCCTGTTCCAGAATGGCGCGCTGTTCTCGTCGCTGACCGTGGCCGAAAACGTCGCCGTGGCGCTGACCGAGCACCACGACCTCGATGAATCGATCGTGGCCAAACTGGCCCGGCTCAAGATCGCCCTCGCCGGCCTGCCACTCGAAGCCAGCGACAAGTTCCCCTCGCAATTGTCCGGCGGCATGGTCAAGCGCGCCGCGCTGGCCCGCTCGCTGGCGCTCGATCCCGACATCCTGTTCCTCGATGAACCGACCGCCGGGCTCGATCCGATCGGCGCTGCGGCCTTCGACCAGCTGATCCTGACCTTGCGCGACAGCCTGGGGTTGACCGTTTTCCTGATCACCCACGACCTCGACACGCTCTACACGATCTGCGACCGGGTCGCCGTGCTCGCGCAGAAGCGCATCCTCGTTGCCGGTCCGCTGGAGGTCGTGGAGAAGACCGACGACGCCTGGGTCCAGGAGTATTTCCAGGGCCCGCGCGGCCGCGCCGCTCAGCGCGCCAGCGCCAACAACCACGTTCAACCAACCGCAGGCACCTGACGATGGAAACCCGCGCCCACCACATCCTCATCGGCTCGTTTGCGATCCTCGCATTCCTGCTCGGCCTCGGATTCGTGCTGTGGTTGTCCAAGACCAGCGCCGATCGCGAATTTGGCTACTACGAGGTGATCTTCACCGAAGCGGTGACCGGCCTGTCCAAGGGCGGCCTCGTGCAGTACAACGGCATCAAGGTCGGCGAGGTCAGCCAGCTCAAGCTCGACCCGGTGGATCCGCGCAAGGTCATCGCGCGCGTGCGCATCGACGGCGGCACGCCGATCAAGGTCGATACCGAGGCGAAGCTCGGCCTGCTCGGCGTGACCGGCACGGCCTTCATCCAGCTCACCGGCGGTTCGCCTTCGAGCAAGCTGCTGCTGCCGACCGATGACAAGCCGGTGCCGGTCATCATCGCCACCGAATCCGCGCTGTCGAAACTGCTGTCCTCCGGTGACGACATCGTCACCAGTGTCAACCAGTCCCTGCTGCGCGTCGGCCAGCTGCTCTCCGAAAAGAACATCGAGCACGTTTCGGCCACGCTCGAGAACATCGACAAGCTGGCCAGCTCGGTTGCCGACCAGCGCGGCGACCTGGCCAAGGCGCTGGCCCAGCTGGCCGACGCCAGCGGCGAGCTCAAGTCGACCCTGTCCACGCTGCACCAGATGGCCAGCACGACCAACGAGCTGATCAACAACGACGTGCGCAAGGTGATGGCCTCGACCGACAAGGCGATCAACGCGATCGAACGCGTGGCGGGTTCGACCGGGCAGCTGCTCGACCAGAACCAGGCGGCGATCGCCAGCTTCAGCGACCAGGGCCTGCGCCAGGTCGGGCCGACGCTTTCCGAACTGCGCGAAACCCTGCGTTCGTTCAAGCAGCTCAGCGACCAGCTCGGCAGTTCGAACACGTTGCTGCTGGGTCGCGACCAACCGAAGGAGTTCGAGCAGAAATGAATCGCCTGATCCGATCGCTGATCCCTGCTGGAATGCTGCTGCTCGGCGCCTGTGCGGCGCTGGGCGGCAAGCATGGTTCCTTCGCGATCTATGCGCCGCGCCTCGACCTGCCTGCCGCGCAGGAATCGGCAACAGGCCGGTCCCCGATCGCCTGGCAACTGCTGGTCGACGCGCCGCGCACAAGCGCCGCCCTCGACACCACGCGCATCGCCGTGATGCCGAGGCCCGGCGTCCTCGAGGTCTATCCGGATGCGCGCTGGCGCGACACCGCACCCACAATGCTGCGCAGCCTGGTCGTGCAGGCATTCGACCACGACGGCCGCATCGGCGGCGTCAGTGCGACCGATTCGGGACTCAACGGCGACTTCTCACTGAGCATCGAGCTGCGTGATTTCCAGGTCGAGCTGGCCGGAGAATCGGCCAGCGCGGCGATCCGCCTGACCACCAAACTGTTCGACCGGCGCAGCAACCGCATCGTCGCCAGCCAGGCATTCGATGAAGTGGTGCCCGCCGCGGGCAGCGACATCGGCAGCGCGATCCCGGCCTTCGAGCAGGCACTCAACCAGTTGTTGCCGAAGGTCGTCGACTGGACCGTGCGGCAGGGCGAGGCGCACAACCCGGCAACGCCGGCCGGTGAACCCGAACCGGCTTGAAACGGCCGTGGCGCAGCCGGGCCGACCCTGCGTCCCGTGAACGCCAGCGGCGTTTATTGAACCGGGCGCCGGCTTGAGCGCACCTTGGATGTCGGCAAGGGCGAGGAAGGCGGGGCAGTGAATCGGGAAAGCGAGCGGATCTACGACGAGTTCCTGGTTGCCGCCGCGGTGACAGGCGACCAGGCAGCGCTGTCGCGCCCTTTCGCCCGCTGGCGTCGGGTGTCGGCGGGAACGGGCGCTGGATTTCGATTGCATCGAGTACCGTCAATGATCCTTTCCGGCCGCCGGCCCCTCGGGAAGTCGCCGGTTCCGGCACGCGGGCCCGAACGGGCGGGTACACTCGAAAACCACGCTGGACTGCTCGGGGAGAAATTCATGCGCTACGTCGTGATTGCACTCGCACTGATGCTTTCTTCAGTTTCAGTTGTCGCACGTTCGCAAACGCCCGAAGCCGGCGGACCCGAGGCGCAAGCAGCGAAGGCCGTACTGGTCACCGGCGCGAGTACGGGTATCGGCCGGAACATCACCGAGCACCTCGCTGCCAAGGGCTATTTCGTCTACGCCGGCGCGCGCAAGCAGGCCGATCTGGATGCCCTCGCCTCGATCCCGAATGTGCAGGCGATCCGGCTTGACGTAACCCGGCAGGCCGACATCGATGCCGCGGTGGAGACCGTGACGAAGGCGGGCCGCGGGCTATATGGCCTGGTCAACAATGCGGGGGTCGCCACCATCGCGCCGATAACCGAGACGAGCCCGCAGGAATTCGATCTGGTCATGCAAGTCAATGCCTATGGACCGTATCGCATCACCAGGGCGTTCGCGCCGCTGATCATCGCGCAGAAGGGACGCATCGCGACGATTGGTTCGATTTCCGGTGTCCTCGCGTCGGCCCGGCTCGGCGTCTACGCGATGAGCAAGCACGCCGTCGAGGCGTTCGGCGATGCGCTGGCCGCGCAGATGGAGCCGGTCGGCGTGCAGGTCAGCATCATCGAGCCAGGCAACTACGATTCGGATATCGGCAGGAATGCGACCCAACGTTCGGGCAAGGAAACCCGATTCACGGATCGCAGCCAGTACAAGAAGCCCGACGAAGTCGCTGCCGCGGTCGAACTGGCCCTGTTCGAGGCCAGGCCGAAGCGGCGCTACATGGTGGTCCCCAACCAGGGTGAAGCCGAAATGACGATCCGCAAGCAGATCGAGCAACTCGTGCAGCTCAACGAAGGACAACCCTACAGCTATGACCGCGAAGCACTGGTGAAGATGCTCGACGAGGCCATGCGCAACGCGCGACCGAAGACGCCGTAAGCGATCCTTATCCCCGTTGCGAAACGTCCGCGCCGGGCGCGGTGGCGAAATCGCGCACCTGCACGGCTCAGTCGCGCATCGTCACCGGATAGGCCGGCGCCGCGTCGAGCCTCGACGCGCACACTTCGGCGAGTTCGAGCAGGCGCAGGTCGGAGCCTGGGGCGCCGACCAGTTGCAGGCCGACCGGCATGCCGTTTTCGAGCGTACCCATCGGCAAGGTAACCGCGGGACATCCGGCGACGCTGGCGAAACTGCACAGGTCCGCGTCGTTGGCACGCTCGGTTTCGCCGATGCGGTACGGGCCTTGCGAGACGGTCGGCAGCACCAGCACGTCGATCTGTTCGAACAGATGGCGCGCCTTGAGCACGGCGCTGTCGAGCAGGCGATCGGCGGCGGCATAGTCGACCGCCGACTTGCGCCGGGCAAATCCGAGCATGTCGCGCAGGCGCGAGGAGACCGGATGCGCGCCATCGTCGAGGTCGGCCTCGAATTCGCAGGACAGTTCGCTCTCCATGATCAGCAGCGCGGCGCGGCGCATGCGCGCGAAGTCGTAGCCCGAGAAATCCGCATCCATGCGCTCGCCCAGTTCGAGCCCGAGCTCGGCGCTGGCGCGCTCGAACACGACGACCACTTCGGGGCTGACACCGAGCGCGGCGAGACTTGGCAGGAATCCGCTGCGCAGGCGCCCGGGCTCCCAGTCGGGGGGCGAGAGCGCGACGCGACGGCGGCGCGAACGCGCATCGTCGGCGTCATAGGCATCGAGCACCTGCAGCACGATGGCGAGGTCCTGCACCGAACGGGCGAGGATGCCGACGCTGTCGAGCCGGCGCGCAGCCGGGACGACGCCTGTCATCGATATCTCGCCGACCGTGGGGCGCAAACCGTATATGCCGGCGTGGCTGGCCGGAATGCGCACCGAACCCAGCGTGTCGGTACCGACCGCAAAGCTGCACAGGCCCGTCGCAACTGCAGCCGCCGAACCGGCCGACGAGCCGCCGACGATGAAATCGCGTCGCTGCGGATTGTGCGTCGGCCCGCACGCCGAAGTGGTTCCGGTGGTGCCGAGCGACGCTTCGTCGACGGCGGTCTTGCCGAGGATGACCGCACCGGCGGCGCGCAGCCGCGCGACCACGCTGGCATCGTCGCGGGCCACGCGCGATTTGCGCCCCTCCAGCCCGCAGGCCGTCGGCAAGCCGGCGACATCGATATTGTCCTTGATCGCCACGGCCAGCCCGTCGAGGCGGCCGATCACGCTCTTCGCGGCGCGCCGCTGGTCGCTCGCGCGGGCCGATGCCCGCGCGGCGGGATCAAGGGCAACGAACGCGTGCAGGCGCGCATCCTGTTCGGCGATCGCCGCCTGGTAGAGGTCGAGCAGGCGCTGCGAGTCGATGCGCCCGGCGGCCATCCAGTGCAGCAGCTGGAAGGCGCTGGCGCCGCGCAGGCGCTGGCTCGAGAGTTCGCTGTCGTGATGGTCTGGCATGCCGGAATCCTGTTCGATGGGCCGATTATGCCGCAAGTGCGAATTGCTGCCCGTCCCGCGAACCCGGACAATGGCCGCTGGCCCCATGCGAACAGGACCCCGCCATGAGCGAACGCGAAACGATGGAGTACGACGTCATCACGGTTGGCGCCGGCCCCGCCGGGCTGGCCTTCGCGATCCGGCTCAAGCAGCTCAAGCCCGAGCTCAACGTCTGCGTGATCGAGAAAGCCTCCACGATCGGCGCGCAGATCCTCTCCGGCGCGGTGATCGAGCCCGCTCCCCTCAACGAGCTGTTGCCCGAGTGGGGCAAGAACCCCCCGCCGATCTGCGTGCCGGCGGCAAAGGATGAGTTCTGGTGGCTGCGCGATCATGCGCGCGCGACGAAATTCCCGATCGTGCCGCCGCAGATGCATAACCACGGCAATTTCATCGTTTCGCTCGGTGCGCTTTGTGCCTGGCTGGCGCCGCAGGCCGAAGCGCTCGGCGTCGACGTGTTCCCCGGATTCGCCGCGTCCGAGGCGATATTCGACGAGGCCGGCGCGGTCAGGGGCGTGCGCATCGGCGACATGGGCGTGGCCCGCGACGGCTCGCACAAGCCCGGCTATACCGAAGGCATCGACATCGTCGCGCCGGTCACCGTGCTCGGCGAAGGCTGCCGCGGCAGCATCAGCAAGCAGCTGATCGCGCGCTACAAGCTCGACGCGGACAGCGATCCGCAGACCTACGGCATCGGCCTCAAGGAACTGTGGCAGTTGCCCGAGGGGCGCGGCGAGCCCGGCAAGATCGTGCACACGCTGGGCTGGCCGCTCGATCCGGCGATCTATGGCGGCAGCTTCCTGTATCACCTGGACAAGGACCGCGTCGCGATCGGCTTCGTCGCCGGGCTCGACTACGCCGATCCGGAGTTCAAGCCGTTCGAGGCCTTCCAGCAGCTGAAGAACCATCCCGTCATCAAGCCGCTGCTCGAGGGCGGCGAAATCCTTTCGGCCGGCGCACGCGCGATCGTCGAGGGCGGCTACCAGTCGCTGCCGAGGGTCGAGATGCCCGGCGCGATGCTGATCGGCGATTCGGCCGGCCTGGTCAACGTGCCGAAGATCAAGGGCACCCACCAGGCCATGCGCTCGGGCATGCTCGCCGCCGAGCACATCGCCGCAACGGGCAAGAGCGCCGGCTGGGACGCGAAGCTGCGCGGCTCGGTGGTGATGAAGGAACTGCGCAAGGTGCGCAACATCCGCCCGGGCTTCAACAGGGGCCTGTGGTTCGGCCTCGCCAATGCCGGCTGGGAAACGGCCACCGCCGGGCTGTCGCCGTGGACCCTGAAGAACCACGCCGATCATTCCGCATTGCAGAAGGTCGCCAGCTACGAATCACCGCAGCGCGACTGGACCGAGCGCACGTTGCCGCCGCGCGACCGCCTCGCCAGCGTCTATTTCGCGGCAACCGAGCACGACGAGGACCAGCCGGTCCATCTGAAGGTCGCCGACACGAATGTCTGCGTCACGCAGTGCGCCGAGGAATACAACAACCCGTGCACGCGATTCTGCCCGGCCGGCGTCTACGAAATGGTCGACGACGCAGCCGGCAAGCGCCTGCAGATCAACGCCGCCAACTGCGTCCACTGCAAGACCTGCGACATCAAGGATCCCTACCAGATCATCACCTGGGTCACCCCCGAGGG
>DAIMYT010000014.1:44233-46533 GCA_036734345.1 Dokdonella sp.
CACCTGAAGGCCTGGGAAAGGCTGGCCGTGGTGACCGACAAGGAATGGGTCGCTGCCGCCATGCGCGTTTTCGCCTTCGCGATGCCCTGCCCGGTCAAGGCGCTTCCGAACAGCCGCCATGCCGACGCGCTGGACTGGATAGGCAGGGATTGAGTGACGGCCGGCCGGTCGGCACGACCGCGGCATGGGCGACCACCATCGGGGGCCGCCTGCTCAGGTCTGCAGATTCTGCGTCGATGGCATGGCCTCGCCATGGCTCGACCGGCCGGCTTCGCCCTGCTGGCCGAGGTTGCGTCCGCCATACGCTGCTTCGTTGACGTCGACGAAGGCGAGCATCTGCAAAAGTTTCCGGTCCGCGCCATTTTCGAATCCGCATTCGCCGCGAAACTCGACCGGGTTGCGGAACGTGCCGAGCAGGATGTCCCACAGCGGAAAATCGCCGTAGTTGGAGGAGTGGCAACCCATGCGGTGATGCTCGCAATGCGCCTCCGGCCGCTGGATCAGCACGCCCAGCCACTGCGGCGTGCGCACGTTCCAGTGCTGGAACATCCCATAGAACGCGGCGACATAGCCGACCAGCGCGGCCGCCAGCGGATCGAGGCCGAGCACGATGACGGTGACGAACAGTTGCAGCAGCACCTGCAGGATGATTTCGGTCGGATGAAAGAGCACCGATCCGGGAATGTCGACGCGATTGGGGCTGTGGTGGATCTGGTGGAAGGCGCGCCAGAGCAAGGGGACGTTGTGCACCGTGCGGTGCCACGCGTACATGATCGCCGACAGGACGAGGTAGCCCAACAGCGTGCCACCGACCACGCCGAGCCGCGTGCCGTCGAGCCAGCGGTGCGCCGCCATCCAGTCCAGCGGCAGCAGCAGCGGCACGACGGTCGACAAGGTGCCGACCAGTAGCAGGAAGACGATGCCGAACCAGTGCCAGCCCTTGCGCGGCGGGAACTGCCGCGCGGGCCAGGGTTTTTCCGTGGCGAGGAACAAGAAGTAGGTCAGCGGAACGAGCAGGCCGACGAAGTCGATGGCATTCATGACTGAATCCTGTGACCATGATCTGGCCTTACGATGTAAGGCGAGCGGATTCTATACTTACGGCGTAAGATTGCAAGCATGGCGACGGAAAAAAAGCGCAAGGCAGCCACCGGCAAACGCACCGGACCCGCGGCGCGCGGGCGGCGCGCGCCCCTCACGCGCGAAGGCATCGTCGCGATGGCGCTGGAGCTGATCGAGCAGCAAGGTTTCGCCGCTTTTTCGACCCGCCGCCTCGGCGAGGCGCTGGGCTGCGAGGCAATGAGCATCTACCACCATTTCCCGAGCAAGCAGCACCTGCTCGATGCGCTGGTCGCCGAGGTCATCGCCGGCTTCCGCTGGCCGCCGCCGGGGCTCGACCCTGTCGAGCACCTGCGCCGCGTCTGCCATGCCTACCGGGAAACCGCCCACAGGTACCCGAGGTTCTTTCCGTACGTCGCCGTCCACCGCCTCAACATGCCGGACGGCGTCGACTTCATCGAGCGGGTGCTGGCGGCGTTCGAGGCCGTGGCAAGCGATCGCGAGCGCGCAGCGCGCTGGTTTCGCGTGGTCGGCTACTATCTGGTCGGCGCAGGCCTCGATGAAACATCAGGCTATGCCGCCGGACCCGCCGCGGCGGAACCGGTCAGCGAAGCCTATGTCGCCGCCCACTGTCCCCGCCTGGCCGCGGCGGCGCCCTGTTTCCGCCAACCGCAATGGGACGCCACCTTCGACCTCGGCCTCGAAGCGCTGATCGGTGCGATGACCGGCTCCGGCGATTGAGCAAGACCGCGCGTTCCTCCCGGGACGGGCAAAATGGGCATACTGCACGGATGCGCGGCTGGCCAGGAGGCTCGGGCCGCGGCATCGGGGGAGCCTCGGACGCTGAACGCAACGCTGCGCCAGGATTCGTTCATCACGCTGCGCGATACGATCCGCTGGCGCGTCGCGCTCGTGCTCAGCGTGCTCATCGTGGTCCTGATGGTCGTGCTCGGCGCGATCAATACTTCGCTTGGCCTCGGCGACACCGCCCGCCTTGCCTGGGGCGTGCTCGCCGTCGCCAGTGCCAATCTGGTCGCGCTGCTGGCGCTCTCGCGCCGGCTCGGCGGCACGATCTTCTTCACCAGCATCGCCGTGATCCTGCTGGTCGTTCCGCTCTACGGGTTCGAGAACGACCGCAACATGCAGCACTGGGCCTACATCTTTCCGCCCTTGCTCGTGTTCCTGCTGAGGCCCGGCCCCTCGCTAGTGGCCATGGTGGCCTACGGCATCTATGTTTCCTG
>DAIMYT010000015.1:0-42536 GCA_036734345.1 Dokdonella sp.
GAACCTCTCCGTGACATCAATTGCTCTTTCCGCCGGCACTTCGGAAGCCGCGCTGGACGCCCTGCACCACGCCGTTTCGATCAACCAGATTGTGTTGCCGGCCGACGGCCGCGTGCTGTTCCTGCGTGCCCGTGATGGCCACTGGTGGGGCGCCCATTCGCGGGCCAACTGGGTCTGCCAGCAGAGTTTCAAGCCGTTTGCCGACGAACTCGAGCGTTCCGGCCTGCGCGTGGCCGAGCCGGGCGACGACGAAAAGTTTGCACTCGTGCTGATCCTGCCACCGCGCCAGCGCGACGAGGCGCGGGCGTTGTACGCGCGTGCGCTGGATCATCTGGCACCGGGCGGCGTCATCGCCGCGGCGATCGCCAACAGCGAAGGCGCGAAGTCTGGTGAAGGCGATTTTCGCCAGTTGTTGGGCGGCGCGCAGGTTCTCTCCAAACATCATTGCCGCGTGTTCTGGACGGCACCGGTCGAAGCAGACATCGACACGGCCCTGCTCCAGCAATGGCGCGCGCTGGACCGGCCAGGCCCGGTAGCCGATGGCCGCCATGTCAGCCGGCCTGGCCTGTTTGCCTGGAACCGCGTCGACGCGGCGTCCGCGCTGCTCGCATCGCACTTGCCCGATTCGATGGCCGGACGCGTGGCCGACATCGGCGCCGGTTATGGCTATCTCGCCTGTGAACTGCTGCGTCGCTGCGCGGGCATCAGCGCCATCGATCTGTACGAGGCCGAAGCCCGCGCGATCGAGCCCGCGCGGATCAACACCGCCGCAGCGCTGAAGGATGCCGGGCGAACGGTTCCGGTCGAAGTGATTTGGCACGGTGCCAGCGGCGGCCTCCCGCTGCGCTAGGACGCCAGCGTCAGCAACCCGCCGTTCCACCAGGGCCGCGCCGACCAGCCCGAACTCGGCATCGCCTTCATCGACGCCGCGGCCCGCGCCCTCGCTCCGGAAGGGCAGTTCTGGATGGTGGCGAACCGGCATCTGCCCTATGAGGCGACCCTGGCCGCGCGATTCCGCGAACTGCGCACGGTCGCCATCCGCGACGGCTTCAAGGTGTTCGCAGCGAGGGGGCCGCGCCCATGAAGCTTGTCAGGCTGATCGCCAATCTCGGTTACGGCAGCCGCCGCGAGGTGGCGATGATGTTCCGCGAAGGGCGCATCACCGACGCCGACGGCGAGGTGCTCTACGCCGACGACCGGCGCACGCACGCCGAAATCCGTTTCGATGGCGAGGAGCTCGATCCGCCGGCCGGCCTTTGCCTGATGATGAACAAGCCCGGCGGCGTGACCTGCTCGCTGAAGGAATCCGGTCGCCTCGTCTACGACCTGCTGCCCGAACGTTACCGCCTGCGCAATCCGGTGCTGTCCACCGTGGGCCGGCTCGATCGCGAAACCTCGGGCCTGCTGCTGCTCACCGATGATGGCGCCCTGCTGCACCGGATCATTTCGCCGAAGTCGCGCGTGGCCAAGGTCTACGAGGCGACCCTGGCCGAAGACCTGCGCGGCGACGAGGTCGCCACATTTGCCAGCGGTTCGCTGATGCTCGAATCGGAACAGACGCCCTTGCTGGCGGCGGAACTCGAGGTCCTGCAGCCGCGCCGCGCCCGCCTGACCCTGCACGAGGGCCGCTACCACCAGGCGCGACGCATGTTCGCCGCGGTCGGCAACCATGTCGTCGCCCTGCATCGCGTCGCGGTCGGCGGCCTGGGCCTCGGCGACCTCGCCGAGGGCGAATGGCGAATCCTGGGAAGCGATGAAGTCGCGCTGGTATTCGACGGCGGAGCACCGCCATGAGCAGTCCCGGCGACCGCAACGATGCATCGCCGCTGCCCGATGACGCGGCCATCGTCGTCGCGACGCGACGCTGGATCGAGCGCGCGGTGATCGGGCTCAACCTGTGCCCGTTCGCGCGCGTGCCCTACCAGGAACAACGCGTGCGCTTCGAGGTTTGCCACGCCCGCGATGCCGAATCCGCGCTTGATGCCTTGTGCGGCGAGCTGCAGAGCCTGCACGCGGCCGATCCGGCCGACTGCGAGACGACCCTGCTGATCCTGCCGCATGCGTTCGGCGATTTCCTCGATTTCAACGATTTCCTCGACCAGGCCGATGCGGCGATCGGCGTACTCGGGCTCGATGGCGAAATCCAGGTCGCCAGCTTCCACCCCGACTACTGCTTCGCCGACAGCAGCCCCGACGACATCGAGAACTGCACGAACCGGTCGCCGTGGCCGATCCTGCACCTGCTGCGCGAGGCCAGCGTCGAACGCGCGGTCGATACCCTGGCCAATACCGACGACATCTATCGGCGCAACATGGAAACCCTGCGTCGGCTGGGCCGGCAGGGTTGGAATTGCCTGTGGCAGGACCCCGCGAAAGGCGCGTAACATCCCCGTAAAGCGGCCTTGCCTGCGCTGGAGAGGGATGCCGGCCCGGTCGCCAGCTGGATCAGGAGCGGCTTGTTGTCCCGGCGGGGGGAAGGAGAATGAAGGCGCGGATGGCCATGTCCATTGTGATCGGGATGCTCGGGCTCCTGGTTGCCGCGGCTGCCTGCGCTGCGGTCCAGCCGATCATTCTCGCGCCCGGGGATGACGCCATCGCGCTTGCGCCTGGCACTCGCTTTGCCCTGGATGCCCATGCCACCGCGACGGTCGAAGAACAGTTCGGCCGGATCGACAGCGACGCATTCCAGCCCCTGCCGGGCGGCCATGCGACGTTCGGTTTTGCCGATGGTGCCTACTGGTTCCATGCGCGACTGATCAATCGCGATCCGACCGTGCATCGCCGCGTGCTGGTGGTCAGTTTCGTGTTGCTCGACGAGATCGACGTGTACCTGCGCCGGCAGGACGGATCGATCAGCCACTTTGCCTCGGGCGACATGCGGCCTTTCCGTGAGCGGGCGTTGGAATACCGGGATCCCAATGTCTTCGTTGACCTGCAGACCGGCGAGCAGGGCGACCTGCTGGTGCGCACGCGCAGCAAGAGTTCGATGCAGGTGCCGCTCACCCTGTATTCGCAGAAGGCCTTCTTCGAACTGGCCAAGAATGCGCAGTTCGGGGTCGGCCTCTACTACGGCATCCTGCTCGCCCTGTTGCTGTACAACCTGATCCTGTTTGCTTCGCTGCGCGACCCGAACTATCTGTTCTATTCCCTGTATGTCTCCGGCTTCGGTTTCGTCCTGTTCTGCCTCAATGGCCTCGCCTTCGAGTACCTGTGGCCGGACTCGCCATGGCTCGCCAATGTCGCCATACCGGTGTCGATGGCACTCGGCATGCTCGGCATGCACCAGTTCGTGCGCGTATTCCTCGACCTGAAGAGACGGCTGCCGGCGGGGAACCGCCTGATACTCGCATTCATCGGCTTCCACCTGTTCATGTTCGTGTTCTCGTTCCTGGCCGACTACCGGATCGCCGTGCTGCTCGGGACTGCCGCCGTGTTTCCCGGTGCGGCCTCCATCTTTGCCGTCTCCCTGATCCTTGCCCGTCGCGGCGATCCGGCGGCGCGGATCCTGCTGGTTGCCTGGAGCGTGATGCTGGCGGGCACCGCCGCCTATGCGATGGTCTCATTCAACATGCTGCCGAAGGTCTTCGTGACCGAGTACGGCATCCAGGTTGGCTCGGCGCTCGAGATGATCCTGCTTTCGTTCGCGCTGGCCTATCGGTTTGCCATATTGCGCAACGAAAACATCCGCATCGTGCAGTCGGCCAAGAACGAACTCGAACAGCGCGTCGGCGAGCGTACACGCGAGCTGTCCACTACCCTGACCGAACTCGCGCATGCCAACGACCGGCTGCGCGAATCGAGCCAGCGCGACGGCCTGACCGGCGCCTACAACCGGCGCTACTTCGACGCGAACTTCGGGCCGATGCTCGCCAGGTGCCGCAACGAGGGCAAGCCATTGAGCGTGCTGGTCGCCGATATCGACCATTTCAAGAACATCAACGACGAGGCCGGTCACCTGGTCGGCGACGACTGCCTGCGCATGGCGGCCGAACTGATCGCGAAGGTCATCGGCAAGGAAGGCACCGTGATTCGGTATGGTGGCGAGGAATTCGTGATACTGCTTCCCGAAATGGATTGCGAGGCCATGCAGCATCGCGCCGAAGCCATTCGGGCCGAACTTGCCGCAACGCCCCTGATGGTCAACGGGGTGTCATTGGCAATGACGATCAGCATCGGCGGCGCGTGCGCGCTGGCCGAACAGTCCATCTCCGCGTTGTCGCTGCTGCAGAAAGCCGATGAGGCCATGTACCGGGCCAAGCACGAGGGCCGCAACCGCGTGGTCGTATCCGCCTGGCAGCCCGGCTGAGCAGGGCCCGGCAGGCGCTAGTCCGCCGGTTCGGGTCCAGGCAACAACAACT
This sequence comes from Dokdonella sp., assembly GCA_036734345.1. Classification (GTDB taxonomy): domain Bacteria; phylum Pseudomonadota; class Gammaproteobacteria; order Xanthomonadales; family Rhodanobacteraceae; genus Dokdonella. The sequence continues at coordinate 4,359 of DAIMYT010000015.1, forward strand.
TGTCCGGCAGCTTGATCGTCGCGGCGATCGGAAGATGGTCGGAGACCAGGTGCGGCAGGGTGCGCAGGTCGCCGACTTCGAGCGTCGAGGAGCCGAGGATGTGGTCGATGGCGCGATTCGGCGCCCAGCTCGGAAAAGTGGCCGGCGGTTGCATGGGCGGCACCAGCGAGGTGCGCTTGAACAGCGTGCGCAGCTCGGGGCTTTCGATCGGCGTGTTGAGGTCGCCGATCAGCAGCGCGTTCGGATGGCCTTCAAGCAGTTCGGTGATGTAGCCGAGCTGGTGCGCACGCGCCTGCGGGCCGAGCGAGAGGTGCGCGATCAGCACGACCAGCGAATCCTCGCCGCTGCCATAGCGCACCCAGAGCACGCCGCGCCCGCGGATGCGTCCGGGCAGCGGATAGTCGAGTACCTCGCTCGGCTTCAGGCGCGACAGCAGCCCGTTGCTCGAGGCCGCCACCTTGGCCACCTTGCGGTTGGGCTGGTGGCTCCAGTAGGGGAAGCCGACGCTTTCGGCGAGGTACTGGGTCTGGTTGAGGAAGCCCGATCGCAGCGAGCCGAAGTCGGCTTCCTGCAGGGCCACCAGGTCGAATTCGGGCAGGATCTCGGCGAGGCCGTCGAGATTGGCGCGTTTGCCGGTCGGCAGCACGTGTTTCCAGCTGTGCGTGACGTATTCGCGGTAGCGCTTGACGCTGCCGCCGGCGAGGATGTTGCAGCTCAGCACGCGCAGGTGCCGCGACACCGGATTGGCGCTGGATTTTTCTTTCGGATTCATCGGCAGGGAAACAGGGTGCCTCGTGGTTGCATCGGCCCAGAATGTCACACGTCCGACAGGAACGCGAAGGCCGCCCGCGGGCGGCCTTCGTCAATTCCGGCGGCAGTCGAAGCCTATTTGGCGGACTTGCCTTTCGACTTCTCGTCGTGCGCCTTTTTCACCAGCAGGTCGACCAGGGCGACCAGTTGCGGGTAGCCGCCGGCCGAAGCGCCGGTCACTCGGTACTTGCCATCGATGATGAGGGTCGGCGTGCCGTCGACGCCGTACTTGGGAACAAGATCCTTCGAACGCGCGATCTTGCTGTTGACCTCGAACGAATTGGCCGCTTCGCTGAACAGCTTGGCGGTGGTGCCGTGCTCGGCGTAGAAAGCGGCGATGTCGTCGGGTGAGCGGAATGGTCGATGGTCGCGGTGCACGGCATCGAACATGGCCTGGTGCGTCTTGTCGAGCAGGCCGAGCGACTGCGCGGCATAGAAGGCGCGGGCGAAGGCTTCCCACTGGTCGTTGAAGATCGCCGGCATGTAGCTGAACTGGGCGTAGGCGGGCAGCTTTGCCTTGATCTCGTCGGCATACGGCTGGAAATGGGCGCAATGGATGCAGGCGTAGCTGAAGACTTCGAGGACCTCGACCTTGTCGCCACTGGCGGTCGGCTGCGGCGGATCGATCAGGAAGTAGTTCTTGCCGGCCTCGGCGGCCACCGCGGGTGCCGGGCTTGCGGCAGCGGCGGCTGTTGCCGTTTCGGGCGCAGCGCCAGCTGCGCCGTCGTGATTCTGCGCGCAGGCATTGAAGGTGAAGGCGAGCAGCGCGCCAACGAGCAACTTGGGCAGGTGTTTCAGCATCGGTTCTCTCCGGGATTCGGTTCGTCGTTCAGACAGCGGAACACGCAATGAGTTGCCTCAGCTACCCTTGGATTCCTTCGCGATCAGGTAATGGATCAGGGGTTCGATCTTGTCGTAGCCGCCGGCGGACTGCCCGCTGATGCGGTACTTCCCGTTGACGATGAACTCCGGCGTGCCATCCACGCCGTATGCCTTGATCAGCGCGTCGTTGCGCTTGAGCTTGGCCTCGATGGCGAACGACCGCGATGTGGCGGTGAAGTCCGCCGCGCTGACGCCATACTTCGAGTAGAAGTCCGCGAGCGAGGCGAAGGTCGGCGAACGCGAATCGAGCTTCTGGTCGACATAGATCGCGCGGAAAACGTCGGCATGCGATTTCTCGAGGATGCCCAGTGCCTGCGCCGTGTAGAAGGCGCGGGCGTAAGTCTTCCAAGCCTCGAAGCCGAACTGCACCGGCAGCATCACGAATTCGGCGTTCGCCGGCAGGCGCTTCTTGATGTCGGCGACCATCGGCGCGACCTCGTTGCAGTGCGGGCAGGCGTAGGAGAACGCCTCGACGACCTCGATCTTGTCGCCGGTGGTGGTGGCCTGGGGTGGCTCGACGAGGAAGTAGTTCTTGCCTTCCGTCCATTCGCCGGTCGCCTGTGCACAGGCGACGCCGGCCAGGCCGAGGCCGAAGGTCAGGGCGAGGATCGATTTCAACATGGGCGTTGCTCCGCAGCGGTGGGGGCGCGCGCGCTCGGCGCGGTCGCCCAGTGTCGTCAATGCCGGCTGAACACCGGTATAAGTCACTCGGCCTTTGCCGTGCTCACGGTGTGCAGGCCCTGTGCGTACGAGGCCAGGGCAGCGATATCGGCGTCGCTCAGGCGCTTGGCGATGTCCGGCATGATCTTCGCGTGCTCGTCGTCGCCCCAGGTCGTGCCTGCGCGCCACTCGCCGAGCTTGGCGGACACGTAGTCGGCCCACTGGCCGGACAGCTGCGGGTAGGCCGCGCCGGCAATGCCGCGACCGGACGGGCCGTGGCAGGCCATGCAGGCCGGCACGCCGAGCTTGCTGTCGCCGGCGCGGTAGAGGGCCTGGGCCCGCGCCACGTAGGCTTCGTCGGTCTGCCCGGGCGTGGCCTGCTTTGAGGCGAAATAGGCGCCGAGGTCGTGCATGTCCTGCTCGCTCAGGGTCGCCGCGAACGGCGCCATGATCGGATTGACGCGCTTGCCGGCCTTGAACTGGCCGAGCTGGCGGGCGATATAGGATTCATTCTGTCCGGCCAGCTTGGGGTAGGTTGCGGCGGCGGAATTGCCGTCGAGGCCATGGCAGGCGCCGCAGGCGGCGGATTTGGCCTCTCCGGCCTTGGCGTCGCCGAGGACGGCGGAAGCGGGGGTCTCGGCCTGGGCCAGACCGGCGCAGAACAGCACGCCTAAGGCAAACACTCGCGGAAAACTCATACACTGACTCCGGGTAGACGGGAAATCCGCGCGCTGCCGCGGAAATTGCAGGCAGGGCAGAGGCGAAAACCCCCGAATTATCCGTGCCAGCCGAAGGCCGGTCAAACGCCGGCAAACCTGATCGTCAAACAAACGGACACCCATGCACATTCTGCACACGGCAAGTTTCCTCAAGAGCGCAGCCGGTTTGCGTGACATGCCGCCCGATGGCGGCCGCGAAGTTGCCTTCGCCGGACGCTCGAACGCGGGAAAATCGAGCGCCCTCAATGCCCTGGCGGCACACAAGGGCCTCGCGCGGGTCAGCAAGACCCCGGGCCGCACCCAGCTCCTCAATGTCTTCGCCATCGACGATGAGCGCCGCCTGGTGGATCTTCCGGGCTACGGCTATGCCAAGGTTCCGGTCGGCGTGCGCGACCAGTGGCGCGGCATGGTCGATGGCTACCTGCGTCAACGCGACGCGCTCAAGGGGCTCGTCCTGATCATGGACAGCCGCCATCCGCTCAAGGATTTCGATCGCCAGATGATCGATTACGCGGCGGCGATCGCCAAACCCTGCCATATCCTGCTGACCAAGGCCGACAAGCTGTCGCGAAACGACGCCGCGAAGACCCTGGCCGCCGTGCGCAAGGATCTCGGTGCCGACGGATCGGGCGAGGCCCCGGTCAGCGTCCAGCTGTTTTCAGCGACGGCCAAGACCGGCCTCGATGAAGCGCGCGCGGTCGTGGCGCGCTGGCTCGGCCTGCCGGCGCCTGCCGGCGGCTGATTCCGGCCTTGCGCATGCCTTGCGCGGCCCCATATCGCCGGGTCTAGCCCGAGGAATAGCCCCATGTCCGGACCCAGTGCCGTCAAGGACGAACCGATCACCGACACCAGGCAACTGGTCGGCTACATCGCCCAGGGCGAAAAGCCCAAGCAGGACTGGCGAATCGGCACCGAGCACGAAAAGTTCGGGTTCCGTCTCGATGACCTGCGCCCGCTGACCTGGGAGGGCGAGCAGGGCATAGGCAAGTTGCTCGAAGGGCTGACCCGGTTCGGCTGGCAGCGCGTGATCGAGAAGGACAAGCTGATCGCCCTGGTTCGCGACGGCGGCTCGGTGACGCTCGAGCCGGCCGGCCAGCTTGAGCTGTCCGGCGCGCCGCTGGAGAACATCCACCAGACCTGCGACGAGGTGCATACGCACCTGCGCGAAGTGAAGACCGTCGCCGACGAGCTCGGCGTCGGTTTCCTCGGCATGGGTTTCCAGCCGAAATGGCGGCGCGAGGACATGCCGTGGATGCCCAAGGGCCGCTACGCGATCATGCGCCGCTACATGCCCACAGTCGGCGACCTCGGCCTCGACATGATGACGCGCACCTGCACGGTGCAGGTCAACCTCGATTTTGCCGACGAAGCCGACATGGTGCGCAAGTTCCGCACCTCGCTGGCCCTGCAGCCGATCGCGACCGCCCTGTTCGCCGACTCGCCATTCACCGACGGCAAGCCGAACGGCTATCTGAGCTATCGCTCGCACATCTGGACCGACACCGATCCGGATCGCACCGGCATGCTCGATTTCGTCTTCGAGGACGGTTTCGGTTACGAGCGCTACGTCGACTACCTGCTCGACGTGCCGATGTATTTCAGCTACCGCAACGGCATTTACCATGATCTCGCCGGGCAGTCGTTCCGCAAGTTCATGCGCGGCGAGCTCGAGGCGCTGCCGGGCGCCACGCCGACCATGACCGACTGGGCCGATCACATGACCACGGCTTTTCCGGAAGTGCGCATGAAGCGGTTCCTCGAAATGCGCGGCGCCGACGGCGGTCCGTGGAATCGCCTGTGCGCGCTGCCCGCGTTCTGGGTCGGCCTGCTCTACGACCAGACCTCGCTCGACGCGGCCTGGGACCTGGTCAAGGGCTACACGCGCGAGGAACGCAATGCCTTGCGCGATGGGGTGCCGAAGCATGGCCTCAAGCTGCCGTTCCGCAACGGCACGTTGCGCGACATCGCCATCGAGGCGCTGAAGATCTCCGCGCACGGCCTGCGCCGTCGCGCCCGCCTCAATTCCACCGGCGTCGACGAGGCGCACTTCCTCGATCCGCTGATCGAGATCGTCGAAGCCAACGAGACGCCGGCCGAGCGCAAGCTGGCGCTGTTCAACGGCCCGTGGAATGGCAGCGTCGACCCGGTCTTCCGCGAGTTCCTCTACTGAGCCAGGCGGGGCGTCCGGCGCGGGCCCGCCGCAGCGAAGCAGCGGCAGGCCGAATACAATACCGGTTCCGTACCGATGCAGATTCGACGCCCCACGATCATGCGAGCGGTTGCGCAGGACCGGTGCCTGCATGGCTTCCGCTGCCAGCCACTTGAACGCCCCGTGACCTTCCCGAATTCCCCGCAGCGAAACAGACCCGGCGGTCGTGCCCGCGCCTCCATCGGCATGGGCGCGCGTTGCGCCGACCGCGTGGCGCGGGCTGCGGCGCAGCCATGAGCGGCGCGACGGACGCTACCGCGGCCAGCGCAACGAGCGCTCGATTCCGCGCCGACAGTTGCGTGATCGACCTCGACACGCGCGAGCTGCACCGCGATGGCGAGCGGGTCGAGGTCGAATCGAAGGTCTTCGACCTGATGGCCATCCTGCTGCGCAATCGACATCGCGCGCTGAGCAAGCGTGAACTGGGCGACACCTTGTGGCCGCAACGCGCGGTAACCGATGCGGCGCTTTCGCAGTTGCTGCGAAAGGCGCGCCGCGCGCTCGGTGACGATGGCGCATCGCAGCGATTCATCCGCACCGTGCACGGCCACGGCCTGCAGTGGGTCGCAGCGCTGGAGATCGTCGAGCATCCGCCCGATGTGCCCGTCGGCGCCGCGCAAGCCGCCGGCGTGGTGGAAGCCGCGCCAGCCGGCATCGTGCCGAACAGGATTCGCAAGTTGGCACTGGCCGGACTTGCGGTCCTGTCCGCCGTCCTGCTCGGCGTCGCAGTCTGGTGGTTCCTGCGGCCGGGCGTTGTCCCGCAGGCACAGGCGGCGCCGACCAAAATCGTCCTGCTGCCGACTCTCGATCGCAGCGGTGAAGCAGACCTTGCGTGGACCCGGCGCGGACTGGCGGGGCTCATGTCGAGCCTTCTTCAGGACCGCGCCGGCACCGAAGTCGCCGGCGTACCCGATGCGAGCGGGTCCGGGCTGGTCGAGCAACCGGTCGGCAAGGATCGGCTCGACGCCAGCATGCGTGCCCTCGGCGCCAGTCATGTCGTCGCTTCCGAATTGCGCAAGCTGGGCCCGCTGTACGAATTCGAGTACGTGCTGCGCAGCGTCGACGACGGCAGGGAAACCAGCGACGTCGTGCGCGGGGACTCGCCGGCAAGGCTGGCCGTGGAAGCGGCGGTGCGCCTGCGCGGCAAGCTGCGGCACGCCGGCAACGAAGGCAGCGCCGGGGCGGCGGCCGCCGGCATCGCCGACCCCTTCGTCGCCGAGGTCTACGCGCGCGGCCTCGATGCCCTGCAACGCGGGGACTACCGGGCGGCCACCAAGTATTTCGACATCTGCCTCGATCACGATCCGAACCTGCCCTGGCCGCGCCTGCAACTGGCGACGGCCCAGGTGGCCGCCGGTGATTTCGAGCAGGCCGCGGAGAACGCACGACGCGTCGCCGACGCGGCCGGCCAGGAGCAGCACTTCGTCCTCCGTGCACAGGCCTTGCTTCAGCTGGCCAGCCTGGCGTCCAGGCGCGGAGATCTCGATGCCGCTGCGGGATTCATCGAGTCGGCGATGGCCGGTCTCCCGGCGCAGGGCCAGTTGCCGTTGCGCATCGAACTGATGGTGGCATCGGCCTCGATCGCCAGCGAACGCGGCCAGCGCGCCGCGGCGCGGCGGACCTTCAACGCGGCACTGGCACTCGCGCGCCGCACCGGGGATCGCCGCAGTGAAGCCAGCGCCCTGGTCAACCTGGCCGTGGTCGACAATGCCGAAGGCGACATCGCGACTGCCGTGGCCGATCTCCGCGACGCGCTGGACGCCGCGCGCACGGCCGCAGATGGCGCCCTCGAGCTGGCCATCCTGCTCAACCTCGGCGGCGCCGAATTCAATGCCGGCCATCCGCTCGCCGCGGCCGCCCTGCTCAGGCAAAGCCTCGCGCTGGCAGGGCAACGCGGCGACCGGCGCGTGCAAGTGCTCAGCGCGGTCATGCTGTCGTGGGTGCTGGCCGCCTTCGACCACGTCGATGCGGCTGCAGCGCTGGCCTCGGCGGTACTGGCCCTGGGCGAAGCCGAAGACAACCGCTACTGGCAGGCCGAGGCGCACTGGGCGCTGTCCGGCGTCGCCGCGCGTCGCGAACGATGGCCGGAGGCCTTGTCCGAACTCGATCAGGCGCGGCCGCTGTATGCCGAGCTGGGGCTTCGGCAAAACCTCGGCCAAGTGCTGGCCGACCGCGTGCAGATGCTGGTTGGCGCCGGCGACCGGCCCGGCGCCGAGCTCGCTGCCAAGGCGTGCCGCAACGAAGCGGCGGCCGACCCGGCAAATGTCGAACTGCAGGCGCGCCTGCCCGTGATTGACGCCCAGCTGCGCCATCTGGCTGGCGAGCAAGAGGCTGCCGTCGAGGCTCTCTCGACTTTCCTTGCTTCGCGCGGAACGGACCGCGGGCCGGCAACGCTGGCCGCGCAGCTGCAACTGGGGCGCTGGCAGATGCGGCAGGGCGCTGCGGAAAGCCTGCTTGCCGAGCCCGCCTGGACGGGCTGGCTGAACGATCTGCCCGAAGCGATCGCGCTGCGCATCGGGGCGCTGCGCGCGGTCGGCCGCAACGGCGATGCCGCAATCGAGCAGGCCCGGCTTGACCGCATGCGCGCGTCCGGGGTGCTCACGCTCGCGCCCGGTCTCCTGCAGCTTCGCTGAATGAGCGCCGGCGGTACGAACCCCCGTGACTTTCGATCCCGTCACGAGATTTCCCGCGGTCGTCACGATATCGTCAAGACTGGGGCAGGCAACTCGGGCGCAATGACAGGCCCAAGTCATGAAGGTCGTTCCCATGGTCCGAATCGCGTTCGCTTTCCTGTTTCTCCTGGCCAGCGCCGGTGCCCGCGCCGACACGCTGACCTGGCGTTTCGACTTTTTCCCACAGGCCGGGTTCACCTACCTGTGGGGCTGGTTCGGCAACGACATGGGGCCCTATACCGGCAACATCACCTCGACCCGGCTGGTCATGAACGGCTATACCACCACCGGGGGCGTGGACGCCGCCGACTTCTATTTCACCTTCGATGTCCCGACCCTGGCACCAGAAACCCATATCGGCCTGACCGGTGCGGATCTCGGCTGGTCGGGCCCGGGTCCGTTCAGCCACTCCATCACCACCGACCTCTACAACGGGGAAATCCGCCCGGGGCGATTCGGCGCCGAGGTCTCCGGCGGCGGGGAATTTTCCGGGGACTTCTACATCGAGTTCACGATCGACGGATACGGGCCCGACCCGATCTTCACCGACTCGTTCGACTCGCCTGACCCATGACGAGGAGTCGACTGCGGACTGCCTGAGCAATCCGCCGGCGACGCGCAATTTCCAGGCATCCCGTGCTGGCCGGCGCCGCCCACTGCGTGCGCCGTTACGCGCGGCCAGACCGATCGCCGTCGAGGCGGTCGGTTCTTGCGTTGAGGAAGCCTATCTCGATGCACGCATGCTGATGGCGACGCTGCCGAGGATCAGCGCGCCGGCGACGAGCATGCGCGCGGTGACCGCCTCACCGAGCACCAGCCAGGCCCAGCCCGCGGCAAACAGCGGGATCAGATAGGTTGCCGTCGCCGCGCGCGAGGCCCCGTTGCGCTTGATGAGCCGGTAATAGATCAGGAATGCCAGGCCCGTGCAGAGCACGCCGAGCGCGCTCGCGCTCCACCACGATGCGGCCGAAATGGCCTGGGTCGGCCATTGGCTCACGGCCAGCGGAGCCACCACCAGCGCCGACATCGACAGCGTTCCCACTGCCACCGCGACCGGTGGCAGATCGGTCAGGTGGCGGCGCACCATGTTGGCGCCGAATCCGTAAAGCACGGCGGCAAGGGTGGCTGCGATCACCGCCAGCAGGGTGCCCGGGCCCGAACTCTTGGCGGTCGCCAGCACGACCACGCCGGCAAAGCCGACCAGCAGGGCGAATGCGCGCCGGGCGCCCATCTTCTCGCCGTACAGGGCGAATGCCACCAGCGCCGCGAACAGCACGGTCGTGGCATTGCAGATCGCGCTGACCGCCGCAGGGGCGTGCTGTGCCGCCCAGGCGAACAGCAGGAACGGAATCGCCGAATTGATGATGCCGATCGCGGCCAGCTTCGGCAGGATCGATCGCGGGATGCGTTCGCGCACGCGCCAGGCGAACGGCATCAGCACCAGGGCGCCAAGGGCAAGGCGCACCTCGACCAGGGCCAGCGAGCCGAACTCGGGCGCCGCCACGCGCATGAACAGGAACGAGGCGCCCCAGATCGCGCCGAGCAGGGCCAGTTCGACCGGGGTCAGCCAGTCGCGCACGCGCGGCGGCGCGAGAACGGGGATGGGAAGGGTGCTGCACTGACTCGTGGCCACGGCCGGAATCCTCTGGGTAGTGGCTTGCCATTGTCCGCTTGCGCGCGTTCACGACAAGCGAGTAGTTTCTTTCCGAGCCACAAGCCATTTTTGTGGCTGGTCGGTACGGCGGCCGGAATCACCTGATGGGAGCGTAAATGAACCTCCGTCCCAACTTGCTGCCGGCCCTCGGCGTATTTGCGGCTGCGGCCCGGCACCGGAACTTCACGCACGCGGCCGAGGAACTGCACCTGACCGCCAGCGCGGTCAGCCACCACGTGCGCCGGCTCGAGGCAGCGCTCGACGTTGTCCTGTTCCATCGCCATGCGCGCGGTGTCAGCCTGACCGGCGAAGGCCGCCAGCTTGCCGACGCCGCGACCCTGGCCGTGGCCGACCTTCAGGTCGTGGCCGATTCGCTGCGTCGATCGAAGGACTCGGCGCGCCTGCGCATCAGCACCATCCATTCGCTCAGCTTCTGCTGGCTGTTGCCGCGTCTGCAGGGTTTTCTTGCACAACACCCCGGCTTGCACATCAGCATCGAGACCGACACCGCACTGACCCGTTTCGAGGAGGGCGGTGCGGACCTCGCGATCCGCTACGGGCCCGGCCACTGGCCCGGACTCAATGCGCACTTCCTGATGGATGACGAATTGTTCCCGGTGGCTTCGCCCTCGCTGCCCGGGGTCGATGCGATCGAAACGCCCGCGCAGATCGCGGGCATGGTCCTGCTCGCCGACAACGGTTTCCAGGGCTGGCGCGACTGGTTCCGCGCTGCCGGACTACGCGGCCTGCGGTTGCCAGCGACGCATATGCTCAGCGACACCAGCGGCGTCATGCGCGCGGCGGCGGCCGGCATTGGCGCCGCGCTGGCGCGCAAGCGCATTGTCGGGAATTACCTTGTGGACCGCTCGCTGGTCCGTTTGCCCGGTCCCGCGCTGACGGCGCGTTTTTCCTATCATGCCGTGTATCCGGCGCACCGCGCACTGACGCCCGCTGCGGAGGCCTTCATCGACTGGCTCAGTCAGGAAGCCCGGGCCGATGCCGGCGCGGTTCCGCAGCCGGACGCGACGCCGCGTGCCGGCAAGCGCAGGCGCCACCGGCGGAATCCGCCCTAGGGGCGCTTGCCTGGCCGCCTTCGCGGGGTCAGGGCCACAAGGCGAGGATCAGTCCGATCACGGTGAACTGCACCGTGTGATAACCGGCATTGATCAGGAACAGCTTGAGGCTCCTGCGCTCGAACAGGTAATTGATGCCGAAGCTCGCGCCGACCCAGCACAGGCCGGCCGCGAATCCTGCGCCCAGGCCCAGCGATACTGGCGGCCGCGGTCCGAGGAACAGCGCGAAAACCAGCGCGGCGACAAGGCTCAGCACGAAACCGAGGCCGAAGATCATCGCCATGTTGGCATTCTGCATCTGCTCGTCGGTGACACCGGCCTCGCGTTGCCAGGGTTTGCCGAACAGGATCGGCGAATACCACAATCCGCCGAGAACGAAGGCCGAGACGGCTGCCACCAGTACGGCCCAGATATTGAATTCAGGCATTGTCGAGTCTCCCTCGTGATGTTGAATGCATGCAGTCTGCGCAATCCCGGCTTGGCCCGTATTGGAAAAAAATGATCAACCGGTACCGATGCCAGCGGGGCCTTGAACCTCCGGCGACGATGTCTTCTTGCGGCGCGCGTGTCGCCGGGTGTCGCAACAACCTTGCGGGAAGATCGTGTTTCGATGCAACCCGCAGTCAACCATCCAGCACGACGCTGCCGGGATCCGGCTGCTGGCGGCGCAGCAGCTCGCCCGGCGTCATGCCGCTGAAGGCATGGAAATCGCGGATCAGGTGCGACTGGTCATAGTAGCCGCAGCGTGCGGCGAGCTCGGCCCACGGCACCCGATCCTGGTGTCGCAGCCATTCCAGCGCATGCCTGAACCGATGCACGCGCGCCAGGGATTTGGTCGTCAAGCCGACTTCGCAGCGAAACCGCTGGCCCAGCAGCTTGCGGCTGACGCCGGCGCGCACCGCCAGCGCATCGATGGCAATGGCCCCTCGCGAAACTTCGATCTCCGAGAGGACCCGGCGCACTAGCGGCGAGGGCGCGAAGCGCGGCTCCAGGCGAGCGACAATCCAGGCTTCGACGAGTGCGAAGCGTCGCGCGGATGTCGGGCATTCGAGCAGCTGCTGACGCAGGGCAAGCACGGAATCGCCGAGCAGATCGGTCAGCGGAACGATGCTGTCGGCGCAGTGGTGCGCATCGACGTGGAGCCATGGCCTGGCTCCGTGGTTGTGAAAGGCCACGCCGAGCAGCGCGCTGCCGCCCGGGACCTCGGTATCGATCGGGCTCTGCTGCAATCCCGTGAACCACGCGTCGTTGAATGCGATGCGGCGCTCCGGTGGTCCCGGTTCAATGCGGAACTGGGCTGGGCCGAGGTTGATCAGCAGGAAACTGCCGCCGCCCGGCAGGATGCGGTCACGCTGATAGTGGATATGACCCTCCACGTACCACAGATGCGCGACATATGGCGCGAGCAGCGGCGAAGGCCGGCACAGATCCATGCGCCAGCGACCGAGCGCGCTGTCCTCAACCAGGGATCGAATCCGGGGGGCGCCGTCGCCGTCCATTCGGGAATCCGCAATTTCGCCGGTCCAACCTTATCACCGTCGCCCGGCCGCGCGGCCGGGCGCGGGACCTGGCGCCACTCAGAACTTCATGCGCAAGGTTGCTCCGTAAGTCCGCGGCGCACCGATGAAGGCGTTCCACGAGCCGGTCTGCAGCGGTGCATCGAAGCCTACCTGCTGGTAGGACGCGTCGGTGAGGTTCTGCGCCCACAGCTCGAGCATCCAGCGGCCGTCGCGCCGGCCGAAGCCGAAGCGGGCATTGACCAGGGTGTAGGGGTCCTGCAGCTTTTCCGGATCGAGATCCGAGCCGGTGTTGTATTCGGTCGTGTGCTTGGCCGAAATGTTGAAGCGGCCGACCAGCGAGTCGGTCATGCCCCATTCGTAAGTGACGGCCGCCGAAGTCTGCCATTTCGGCGCGAAGCCGCCGCGATTGCCGGGCACCAGGACCAGGCCCGCGTCCGGCAGCGGATCGTTGCCGTATCTGGAATCGAGGTAGGTCAGGCCGGCCTGCAGCTGCAGGCCCTCCACGCCAGGCTGCCAGATCAGGTCCATGTCGACGCCCTTGTTGGTCAGGGTCGGGATCGAGCGCACCACGTAGCTCGTGCCGAGGAAGCTGTTGAGCTGGAAGTCGGTGAACTTCGAATGGAACAACGACGCGTTGAACAGCAGGTTGCCCTCCATCAGCGTCGACTTCATGCCGAGTTCGTAGCTGTTGACGAACTCGCCCGGAAACGAGGTATCGTCGACCGGGGTGATGCCGGCGCCACCGCTGCTCAGGCCGGTGGCGGTCGGCACGCGATCGAGATTGAAACCGCCGGCCTTGTAGCCGCGCGCCGCCGAGAAGAACGTCATGAACGATTCGTTCCAGCGGTAGGCGCTCTTGAAGGTGCCCGACCATTCCGACTCGCTGCGATCCTGCGAGGTGGCGCGACCGGCGTGCTGCACGTTTGCCCACGGCAGGCAGGTGAAGCCGATCAGGGTCGGGATGATGCCCGGTGCAATCGATGCCGGTACGCCGCGCGCAACCAGGGCGGCACCAATCTGCGCCGGATTGCTCAGCGCGGCCGCGCAAGCGGTCGAGCCGTTCGGATTGCCGAAGGCCGAATCGAGCGACTTGTCCTCGTTCGTGTAGCGCAGGCCGACGGTCAGGTCGAGCGCGTCGGTGACGTGGAAGGTCTCGTTGGTGAACAGCGCCAGGCTCCTTGCATTCTGCTTGTAGCGATCCAGCGAACCCTGGCCGGCGAACAGCGTGCCAAAGGGCCGGCCCGTGGCTTGGGCGAGGAATGCCGCCGGATTGCTGGTGTCGACGAGGCCGGCAGGAAACAGGCTGGCGACATTGTTGATCAGCGCGATCGAGAGATAGGGTTCATAGGCGGATCCCATGGTCACCGATTCATTGCGCTTGAGATCCTCGTCGCCGTAGTAGAAGCCGAACATCCAGTCCATGCGCGCCGTTGCGCCGGTCAGGCGCAGCTCCTGGCTGAAGGTGTCGAACTTGACCGAGCCGGCATCGTCCGAGCCGACGCGATAGAGGATGTCGGCGCCGCTGTAGTCGATGTCGGTGCCGCTGAGGGCATCCCAGCCGCGCAGCGAGGTGATCGAGGTCAGCGTCGATCCACCCAGCCACGGGGTCTGCCAGTTGACCTCGGCCGAGATGCCACGATCCTTGATGTCCTGGTTGGTGTCGCGGTTGGCGTAGGCGAGGCGCTGCTCCGGATCGGCCACCGCAATCACGCCATTGCCGCCACTCAGCGCATTGACGATGGCGGCGGTAGGACCGCGCACCGTGGTCACGCCGACACAGCAGTTCTCGTCGCGATGGGTGTAGTCGGCGATGATGCGCACATCGACCTCATCGTTCGGGCGCAGCATGAGCTGGCCACGCACGGAGTCGAAATCCTGGTCGGAATCGTCGGTTCGCGTGCGCGGGCCGACACCGGTATTGACGTCGGTGAAGCCGTCGTGGCTGCGCGTCGCCGCATAGATGCGGAACGCGGAATTCTCGCCGACGCGATCGTTGTAGCTGGCCGAGACGCCGACCGCGCCGTAGTTGCCGACCGTCACTTCCGCTTCGCTGCTGCGTTCGTTGGTCGGCGCCTGGGTGACTATGTTGATCAGGCCGGCCGAGGTGTTCTTGCCGAACACCGTGCCTTGGGGACCCTTGAGCACCTCGATGCGCTCGAGCTGGCCAAGGTCGCTGAAGCCGACGCCGGTGCGCGGACGGTAGACGCCGTCGATGACCACGCCGACCGAGGATTCGAGGCCCGGGTTGTCGCCGACCGTACCGACGCCGCGAATGCGCGCGACCGTCTGCGCCTCGTTGCCGGTGCTGGTCACGCTAAGGCCGGGCACGAGAATCTGCAGATCCTTGATGTCATGGATGCCGGCGTCCTTGAGCAACTGCTTGGGGATCACCTCCATCGTGATCGCGACATCCTGCAAGGCTTCCTCGCGCTTCTGCGCGGTGACCACGGTTGCGCCGAGCGTGGTTACCGTCTCGCTGCCGTCAGGCGCCTGCGGCGGCGCTCCCGCCTGTGCGATGCCTGCGACGGGTGCGCCGGCCAGCGCAACGGAAATCGACCATGCGAGCGCCTGGCGCCCGATCCGGATTGTGTTCACGATGTGCCTCTCCCCTGGTGGCTGGACAAGCCGCAACCCCGATCTCCCCGATCCGGGCAACGGTGTTCTTGCTGTCCGCATGCCGGTCGCGGCGAATGGCGTCCTGCCTGTTCATCCGCGTACCGGTACCGGACCGTCGACGCAACGGACAATCAGGTCCGGCCGCGTCTGCGCCTGACGCTACCACAGGTCAGCGGATGAAAACGCAACCTGGCAGATTGCCCTGCATTCCGCCACGACCATGCAGGCCTCGGCTGTTCAGGTTCCGCTGCCCGATTTCGGCAGCTAGCCGGAATTATTCGCGCAAGGCTTCGACCAGCGACTCGCGCAGGCCGGGGCGCGCCGCCAGCGGATCGGTCGGGTTGCGCATGGCGACGATGTCCTGCGCGCGCACGCGCACGCCCTCGAGTGCCTGCGGGTGCGAGGCGATGTAGAAGCGTCCCTCGCGCACGGCATCGAAGGTCATGCGGGCGACATCCGCCGCGCTGACCCTGCCCGAGCCGACCGCCTTGTCGAGCATCGCCTGGGCCACGCGCTGCGAGCGCGTCAGCGGCAACGCGTTGCCGAACTCCGCCGGCCGGTTGCGCTGCGACTGGCTGATGCCGGTCGGCACGTAGAACGGACAGAGCACCGAGCAGTGCAGCTGGTCGGTGACCAGGCCGAGGTCGTGGTAGAGCGTTTCCGTCAACGACACCACGGCGTGCTTGGAGACGTTGTAGACCCCGCTGGCCGGCGGGTTGACCAGCCCCGCCATCGACGCGGTGTTGACGACATGGCCCCGGTAGCCGGGCGAACGCCGGGCCGACTCGAGCATGCGCGGCACGAAGGCGCGCAGGCCGTGGATCACGCCCCACAGGTTGACCCCGAGCGTCCACTGCCAGTCGGCCAGGCTGTTCTCCCAGATCAGCCCGGCGGTGCCTACGCCGGCGTTGTTGAAGAGCAGGTGGACATCACCGAATTCGGCTTGCGCGGCCTCGGCCAGGGCGTCGACCTGGGCGGCGTCGGCGACATCGAGGACGCGGGCCAGCACGCGCGTGCCGCGCGCTTCGAGTTCGACACGGATTGCCTGCAAGGCATCGGTCTGCACGTCGGCGAGCACGAGCGACATGCCAAGTCCGGCCCCAAGGCGGGCGAACTCGCGGCCGAAGCCCGAACCCGCGCCGGTGATGACGGCGACCTTTCCGTTGAAGTCGTGCATGCTCATATCGCCGAGATGCCGCCGTCGACGGCGAGGATCTGGCCGGTGATGTGCTTGCCGGCATCGGAAGCGAACAGCAGGGTTGCACCCTTGAGGTCCTCATCGTCGCCGAGGCGCTGCAGCGGAGCCATCGCGGCCAGCGTCTTTTCGCCGATGGCATCGATCAGGCCCTGCGACATCTTGGTCGGAAAGAATCCTGGCGCGAGTGCATTGACGGTAATGCCGTAGGGCCCCCATTCACCGGCCAGCGCGCGCGTGAAGTTGACCAGCGCGCCCTTGGTCGTGTTGTAGGCGATCGTCTTCATCGCGCCGGGCGGATTGCCGCGCAGGCCGGCGATCGAGGCGATATTGATGATGCGTCCACGCTTGCGCGCAATCATCGAGCGCTTGCCGATCTGCTGGGTAAGCAGGAACAGGCCGCGCATGTTGAGGTTGAACACCTTGTCCCAGGCTTCGAGCGGATAGTCCTCGGCGGGCGCGCCCCAGCTGGCCCCCGCGTTGTTGACGAGGATGTCGACGTGGCCGAGCTTTTCGAGCGCGGCGTCCGCCAGCATGGCGATCGAATCCTCCTGGCCACCGTCGGCGGCGATCCAGTCGACCTCGATGCCGCGTGCCTTCAGATGGGCCTGCGCCTTCTCGAGTTCGGCGGACTTGCGCGCGGAGATGACCAGGCGCGCGCCGTGGTCGCCGAGCGCCTCGGCCATCTGCAGGCCGAGGCCGCGTGAAGCGCCGGTGATCAGGGCGGTGCGTCCATCGAGGTCGAACAGGTTTCGTCTTGCGTTCATGGCAGGTTCCTCCATTGATCTCTTTCTGGACAGGTCGAAAGTCGCGGACGAACTGCCGCGCTCAAGCCTGCTGCAGGCGCAGCCGGCACGCCTGCAGGTGCTCGTCGGTGGTGCCAAAGCGCAGCTCGAAAGCGAGCAGGCGCTTGAAGCAGTGGCTGACATCGAGCTCGTCGGTCATGCCCATGCCGCCGTGCAACTGGACCGCGTGCTGGCCGATGAAGCGCGCCGCCTGGCCGACCAGCGCCTTGGCGCCGGAGACCGCTGCACGGCGCGCGCCGGCATCGGCCTCCACGCAACGTGTCGTCGCCAGCAACATCATCGAACGTGCCTGCTCGAACTGGATCAACATGTCGGCCATGCGGTGCTGCAGGGCCTGGAAACTGCCGATCGGCACGCCGAACTGCTTGCGCGAGCGGCTGTACTCGATGGTCGCCTTGAGGATGCGGTCGAGCACGCCGAAGGCCTCGGCGCAGAGCGCCGCTATGCCGTGGTCGAGGACCGCGGCCAGCGCCTCGCCGGCATCGCCGCCGAGGCGGGCGTCTTCGCCGACCCGGACAGCGTCGAAGACCAGGTCGGCTGCGCGCTGGCCATCGACCGTGCGCAGGTCCTTGCGGTGCACGCCATCTGCGTCGGCAGGCACGGCGAAAAGCCCCAGACTGCCGTCCTTGACGCGCGCGGAGACCAGGTACAGGTCGGCCATCGGGGCGTGGAAGACCACGCTCTTCTTTCCGTCCAGGGTCCAGCCGGCGTCGCTGCGCGTGGCGCGCGTGCCGATCGCGGAAAGCTCCAGTCCGGTCCCGTTCTCGTCATGCGCCAGCACGGCGATGCACTCGCCGCTGGCCAGCGCGGGCAGCCAGCGCGCGCGCTGCGCGTCCGAGCCGGTCCGCGCGATCGCCTGGACAGCCACGATCGCGCTGGACAGGAACGGCTCGAGCAGCAGCCCATGGCCGATCGCCTGGGCGACGAGCATGACGCCGACCGGGCCGGCACCGATGCCGCCGTCGTTTTCGGGAATGTCCACGGCGAGCAGGCCGAGTTCGGCGAGCTGCTTCCACACCTCGCGCGACCAGCCCTCATCCGACTCGAGCAGGCGCTGGCGGTGCTCGAACGTGTATTCGCTGGCCAGGAAACGCTGCGTCGTGTCGAGCAGCATCTGTTGTTCGTCGCTGTATGAAAAATCCATGGGGGCTTCCGTCAGAGCTGGAGGATCATCTGCGCGATGATGTTGCGCTGGATCTCGTTGGAACCGCCGAAGATCGTCAGCTTGCGCTGGTTGAGGTAGGCCGCGACGGCGCGCGGGACATCCTCGCCCTCATCGGCGCCCGGCGAACCGGTGATCAACGCGCGTTCGCCGAGCGCCTCGACCTGCAGTTCGGTGATGCGCTGCATGATCTCGGTGCCGCGGATCTTGAGGATCGAGGCTTCGGGACCCGGCGCGTGGTTCTGCGCCTCGGCGAAGATCACGCGCAGGTTGGTGACTTCGAGCGCCTGCAATTCGAGTTCGACCTGGACGATGCGCGTGGCGAAGACCGCGTCCTCGATCAGCGGTCGTCCGTTGCGCACGATGGTTCCAGCCATCTGCCTGAGGCGGCGCAGTTCGCGCTGGCTCGCGCCGATGCCAGCGATGTTGGTGCGCTCGTGGCCGAGCAGGTACTTGGCGTAGGTCCAGCCGGCATTCTCGTCGCCGACGCGGTTGGCGACCGGCACGCGCACGTTGTCGAACCAGACTTCGTTGACCTCGTGGCTGCCATCGAGCAGTCGCGTCGGACGCACCGTGATGCCCGGCGTCTTCATGTCGATGAGCAGGAACGAGATGCCACGTTGCGGCTTGCCGCTGGCATCGGTGCGCACGAGGCAGAAGATCCAGTCGGCGTACTGGCCGAGCGTATTCCAGACCTTCTGGCCGTTGACAACGTAGTGATCGCCATCGAGCACGGCCCGGGTCTTCAGCGACGCCAGGTCGGAGCCCGAACCCGGTTCCGAATAGCCCTGGCACCACCAGTCTTCGCCGGCGAGGATGCGCGGCAGGAACCGTTCCTGCTGCTCGCGGCTGCCGAAACGCATGAGGACCGGCGCGACCATCTTGACGCCGAAAGCCAGTTGCGGCGGCGCATCGGCCAGCGCGCACTCGGTTTCGAAGATGAACTGTTGCGCCTTGCTCCAGCCGGTGCCGCCGAATTCGACCGGCCAGGCCGGCGCGCCCCAGCCCCGTTCATGGAGGATCTTCTGCCAGCGCGCGATGTCCTCATTTATCCTGCCGTGGTCGCCCAGGTGCACGCGCTGGCGGATGTCGTCGGGAAGCCGGTCACGCAGGAAGGCGCGTACTTCGTCGCGGAATGCCAGCTCTTCCCGGTTGAATGCGAGGTCCATGGGGTTCCTTGTTCAGTGGCTTGTTGCGGGGGTGTAGCGCGCCAGCATCTGCGCCACGCACGCGGGTTTTTCGCCGCCTTCGACTTCGACGGTCACCGCCCAGTGCGCCTGCATGCCGCCGCCGGCGTCGTCGAGTTTCTCGAGCACGAGGTGGCCACGGATGCGCTGGCCGGCAATCACAGGTGCCGGCAGGCGCACGCGATCGAGGCCGTAGTTGACCGTCATCGCCAGCCCGTCGATGCGCAGGCTGCTTTCGAACAGGGTCGGCAACAGGGACAGGATCAGGTAACCATGCGCGATCGGCGCCTGGTAGGGCGACTCGCGCCGGCAGCGCTCGACATCGAGGTGGATCCACTGGTGATCGCCGGTGACCTCGGCGAACGCCTGGATGCGTTGCTGGTCGACGGTCAGCCAGTCGCTCACGGCGATCTCCTTGCCGACAAGGGCTTTCAGTTCGTGGAGACCTGCGATGATCCGGGGTGAGCTCATGAAAAGGTGTTCCAATTTGCAGAGTCGTCATCCCGGCGGCTGTTGAAAGCCGCCGGGATGACGGAGAGGGAGACTTGAACTTGCGGTTTCTTCAGTTGGCGTTTCATCAGAACCATTCGTCGCGCATGTCGAGCGTGGTGCGGTCGAGGCTGGCCAGCAGGTCGAGTTGGGCGTCGACCTTGGGCAACTCCCAGCGCAGGAAATAGCGCGTCGCGCTGCGCTTGCCCTCGTAGAAGTCGCCGGCTTTGCCGTGCGCGGCGAGCGCTTGTTCGAGCCAGATCCAGGCGATCGCGATATGGCCGAACGCTTCGAGGTAGACGCTGGCGTTGGCCAGGGCAAGTTGCGCATCGCCCGCGCTCCAGAGCTTCACGGTCACCGCGGAAAGACGCTGCAGCCGTGCTTCCAGGGCGCCGGCGTATTCGTCCAGATCCCCGTGCAAGCGCGCCTTCGTGATGGTAGCCACCACGCGCTCGGCGAACAGCCGGTACGCCGCGCCATCCTGCATGACGACCTTGCGACCGAGCAGGTCGAGGGCCTGGATGCCGTGCGTGCCTTCGTGGATCGGATTGAGCCGGTTGTCGCGATAGAACTGCTCGACCTTGTATTCGCGCGTATAGCCGTAGCCGCCGTGCACCTGGATGGCGAGGTCGTTGGCCGCCAGGCACCACTGCGATGGCCAGCTCTTGGCGATCGGCGTGAGGATGTCGAGCAGCAGGGACAGGCGCGCGCGTTCTTCGGCGTCGGCGGCAATCGCGGCCTCGTCGATGAGGCGCGCGCAGTAGAGATTGAAGGCAAGGCCGCCTTCGACATAGGCCTTCTGCGCGAGCAGCATGCGCCGGATATCGGCGTGATTGACGATCCTGGTCTGCGGCGTGCCCGGATCCTTGCCCTCGGCACCGATCGGTCGGCCCTGCGGGCGGTTGCGTGCATAGTCGAGCGCATGCAGGTAGCCGGTATAGCCGAGCGCGACCGCACCGAGGCCGACACCGATGCGCGCGCCATTCATCATGTGGAACATGCAGGCCAGTCCCTGGTGCAGGTTGCCGACCAGATACCCGATCGCGCCGGCCCTGCCTTGCGGCGCATAGCGCCTCCCCTCGCCGAAATTGAGCAGGCAGTTGACCGTTCCGCGGTAGCCCATCTTGTGGTTGATGCCGGCAAGCTCGACGTCGTTGCGCTCGCCGAGGCTGCCATCGGCGTTGACGAGGAACTTCGGCACGAGGATCAGCGAAATGCCGCGCACGCCGGGAATCGGTTTCCCATCCGCGTCGGGCACCTTGGCCAGCACCAGGTGAACGATGTTCTCGGCCAGTTCGTGGTCGCCGCCGGAAATCCACATCTTGTTGCCGGTGACGCGATAGCGCGGTCCAAGCGGCGAGTCGCCATCGGCCTCGGCACGCGTCGTGATATCCGACAGTGAAGAGCCGGCCTGCGGTTCGGACAGGCACATCGTGCCGAAGAATCGACCGGCCAGCTCGGGCTCGACGAAGGCCCTGATCTGCGCGGCCGTGCCGTGTGCGAGCAGCAGGTGGGCATTGCCCTGGGTCAGCAGCGGATACGCACTGGTCCCGACATTGGCCGCATGCAGCCACGCGTGCGCGGCGAACTCGACGACGCGCGGCACCTGCATGCCGCCGAGTGCGTAATCGAGCGAGGCGCTGATCAGGCCGGTCGAGGCGAAGGCGTCGAGCGCCGCGCGGACTTCGTCGATGATGGCGACCTTCCCGGCGTCGAATCGTGGCTCCTCGCGGTCGGACTTCTGGTAGTGCGGCGCGAATTTCTCCGTGGCCAGGCGCACTGCGGTATCGAGCACGGCATCGAAGGTCTCGCGACTGTGATCCGCATAGCGCGACGCGGCCGCCAGCGAGGCCACGTCGAGCCACTCGTAGAGCAGGAAATCGACGTCGCGGCGCGAGAGCAGCAGGTCGCCCATGGATTCAGGCGACCTCGAAAAGGCCGGCCGCACCCTGGCCGCCGCCGATGCACATGGTCACCACGACGTGCTTCGCGCCACGCCGCTTGCCTTCGATCAGGGCATGGCCGACCAGGCGCGCGCCGCTGACGCCATAGGGATGGCCGACCGCGATCGCGCCGCCGTCGACGTTGATGCGATCGTGCGGAATGCCGAGCGTGTCCATGCAGTAGAGCACCTGCACGGCGAAGGCCTCGTTGAGTTCCCAGAGGTCGATGTCGTCCACGGTCAGGCCGGCGCGCTTGAGCAGTTTCGGCACGGCGAACACCGGGCCGATGCCCATTTCGTCGGGCTCGCAGCCGGCGACCGCCCAGGCGACGAAACGGCCCATCGGCTTCAGGCCGCGGCGCTCGGCGTCCTTGGCTTCCATCAGCACCACGGCGGCGGCGCCGTCGGAGAGCTGGCTGGCGTTGCCGGCGGTGATGAAGTTGCCGGGGCCCTTGACCGGCTCGAGCTTCGACAGACCTTCCAGCGTCGTGTCGGGACGGTTGCACTCGTCGCGATCATGACCACGGTTGCCGATGCGCCATCGGAAAACTGGCTTGCATTGCCGGCCGTGATCACGCCGCCCGGGAACACCGTGCGGATTTTCGCCACGCCTTCATAAGTCGTGTCGGGGCGGATGCCTTCGTCGGCGGCGATCGTGACTTCGCGCGTGCCGAGGCGTTTCGTCTTCGCATCGGCGAAACCGGCCAGCACGGTCATCGGCACGATTTCGTCATTGAACCTGCCGGCCGTAGCGGCGGCTGCCGCGCGAACCTGGCTTTCGGCGCCGTAGCGGTCCTGGCGTTCGCGATCGATCCTGTAGCGCTTCGCCACGGTCTCGGCGGTCTGCAGCATCGACCAGTAGATCTCGGGTTTGTGCTCCTGCAACCAGCCCTCGGCGATCATGTGCAGGTTGGCGTGGTTCTGCACGCAGGAAATGCTTTCGACGCCGCCGGCGACGAAGATCTCGCCCTCACCGGAGATGACGCGTTGCGCGGCCATGGCGATGGTCTGCAGGCCCGACGAGCAGAAGCGGTTGACGGTCGCACCCGGCACGGTGACCGGAAGTCCGGCGCGCAGGGCGATCTGGCGCGCGATGTTGCTGCCGGTGGCCCCCTCGGGCCAGGCGCAGCCCATCAGCACATCCTCGATCTCGTCGACCGCAATGCCGGCGCGTTCGACGGCATGCTTGACCACATGCCCGCCGAGCGTCGCGCCGTGGGTCATGTTGAAGGCGCCCTTCCAGCTCTTGGCCAGGCCGGTGCGCGCGGTGGAGACGATGACGGCTTGTTTCACGGTGAACCTCGATTCGGTTGAGCAGCTGCCCGGTTGAGCGACAGCAGCCAATTGCGGTGTTTCCTTCTCCCGCTGGCGGGAGAAGGTCCCGAAGGGGGATGAGGGTGGGGTTTTCGCTGCGATGATCCCGATGTCTCGCTTCGGTTGACCACCCTCATCAGCCTGTCGGCAGGTTTACTCGCACCATCCATGGTGCTCGCCCTCCGGGCAGCATTCGCTGCACAAAACGGCAGTCCTGCCGTTTTGTCTCCCGCCAGCGGGAGAAGCACTCTGAACGCGTTATTTGAGGGTAAATGACCAGAACATGATCCATTGAAGTCGCCTCACCCGGTAAACGACTTGCCGGCCTCGGCCAGTTCGACCAGAAGCGGCGCGGGCGCCCAGCTCTCGCCCTGGTAGCCGCGCGAGAATTCGCGCATCGTCGCCAGCACGTTGTAGAGGCCTGTCGTGTCCGCGTGGAACATCGGACCACCGCGCCAGAGCGGAAAGCCGTAGCCGGTGAGATAGACGATGTCGATGTCGGAAGCCTTGGCCGCGATGCCTTCCTCGAGGATGCGCGCGCCTTCGTTGACCAGCGCGTAGACCAGGCGCTGGACGATTTCCGCGTCGCTGATCGTGCGCTTCCCGATGCCGAGCTCGCGCGCATTCTTTTCGAGGATCGCGGCCACTTCGTCGGAGGGGTAGGCGGTGCGGTCGCCGGGCTTGTAGTCGTACCAGCCCTTGCCGGTCTTCTGGCCGAAGCGACCGACTTCGCAGATCAGGTCGGCGCTCTTCGAATAGATCATCTCGGGCTTCTCGACGTAGCGACGCTTGCGAATCGCCCAACCGATGTCGTTGCCGGCGAGGTCACCCATGCGGAACGGCCCCATCGCAAAACCAAACTGCTCCATGGCCTGGTCGACCTGTCGTGGCGTCGCGCCCTCGTCGAGCAGGAAGCCGGCCTGGCGTCCGTACTGCTCGATCATGCGGTTGCCGATGAAGCCGTCGCAGACGCCGGACACCACGGCGGTCTTGCGGATCGCCTTCGCCAGCGCCATGACCGTGGCGAGTACGTCCCTGGCGGTCTTTTCGCCACGCACGACTTCAAGCAGCTTCATGACGTTGGCCGGGCTGAAGAAATGCATGCCGAGGACATCCTGCGGGCGCTTCGTGAAGGCGGCGATGCGGTCGACATCGAGGGTCGAGGTGTTGCTGGCGAGGATCGCGCCCGGTCTGGCGATCGCGTCGAGCTGCCGGAACACGGATTCCTTCACGCCGAGTTCTTCGAATACGGCTTCGATGATGAGGTCGGCCTTGCCGAGGTCATCGAACGCCAGCGTCGGCGTGAGCAACCCCATGCGTTGCTCGACCTGCTCTGCAGTCAGCTTGCCCTTCTTCGCGCTGCTCTCGTAGTTGCCGCGGATCGTCGCCAGGCCGCGATCGAGCGCATCCTGTCTGGTTTCGACGATGGTCACCGGAATGCCGGCGTTGAGGAAGTTCATCGCGATGCCGCCACCCATCGTGCCGGCGCCGATGATGCCGACGCGGGCGATGTTGCGCGGCTTCACGTCGATGCCGACATCGGCAATCTTGCTTGCCGCGCGTTCACCGAAGAAGGCATGGCGCAGGGCTTTCGATTCGGTCGAACTGACCAGGCTGATGAAGCCTTCGCGCTCGATGGCGAGGCCTTGTTCGAAGGGCCTGGTGAACGATGCCTCGATCGCATCGAGGCATTTCAGCGGCGCCGGAAACGGCCCGGCCATGGCAGCGACGGTGTTGCGGGCGACGTCGAGGAAGCCCGCGGCGTTGGCATGTTCCACTTTCAGGTTGCGTACCAGTGGCAGTTCGCCATTGCCGGCCACCTCTTTCGCCAGCGCAACCGCGGCGCCGACCACGCCGGCATCGACGACGCGATCGAGCAGGCGCGTGTCGGCCAGGTGTTCGGCCGGCACCGGCTCGCCCGAGACGATCATGTTGACCGCGATCTCGAGCCCGACCGCACGCGGCAGGCGCTGCGTGCCGCCGCCGCCTGGCAGGATGCCGATCTTCACTTCGGGCAGGCCGAGCAGGGCGCCGCGCTGGGCCACCCGGTAGTGCGCGGCCAGGGCCACTTCGAGGCCGCCGCCGAGCGCCGTGCCATTGATCGCCATGACGATGGGCTTTCGGCTGGTTTCGATGGCGGCGATCACGTCGTGCAGGTTCGGCGCCTGTTCGGCGCGTGGCGTGTTGAACTCGGTGATGTCGGCACCGCCGGAGAACATCTTGCCGCCGCCGGTGATGACCACGGCCGTGACCGCGGCGTCCGCCATCGATGCATGGATCGCCTCGAGCAGTCCCTTGCGGATGCCGATGCCGAATCCGTTGACGGGCGGCTGGTCGAAGGTGATGACGGCGATGCCGTCCTCGAGGGTTCGGGTCACGGGCATGGATGCGTATTCCGATTGAATGCTGGAGGGGAGGGCATTTGGCGCGGCGCAACGCTCATCGCCGCGCACCGGATGCCTGCGCGAATTGCCAGCCGAGTTCGGCCAGCGGCGTGGCCTGGCGTCCGTAGAGCTCGGCCTGGGCATTGCTCGCGGTGCCGGATTCGACGCGCTTGGCGATGCCCTGGCAGATCGCCGCCAGGCGGAACAGGTTGTAGGCGAGATGGAAATTCCAGTCGCCCGAGACCGTGCGTCCGCTGCGACGTTCATAGGCGGCGATGTAGTCGGCCTCGGCCGGGATGCCGAGCGCGGTGAGATCCGAATCGGCAAGGCCGCGCAGCGTCCCCGACGGGATGTGCCAGCTCATCATGTGGTAGGCGAAGTCGGCCAGCGGATGGCCGAGCGTCGACAGCTCCCAGTCGATCACGGCGAGGATGCGCGCCTCGGTCGGGTGGAAGATCACGTTGTCGAGGCGGTAGTCGCCATGTACCAGGGCGACTGCGCCGTCATCCTCGGGGCTGTGTGCGGGCAGCCATTCGATCAGCCGGTCCATGGCCTCGATCGGTTGCGTGCGGCTGGCGTCGTACTGGCGCGACCAGCGCTTGATCTGGCGCGCGAAATAATCGCCGTGCTTGCCATAGTCGGCGAGGCCGATCGCGTCCGGGTCGATGCGGTGCAGGGCGCTGATCACGCGGTTCAGTTCATCGTAGATCGCCGCGCGCTCGGTGTTGCTGCTGGCGGGCAGGGTCTGGTCCCAGAGGATGCGGCCCTCGACGTGGTCCATCACGTAGAAGGCGCGGCCGATCACCGACTCGTCTTCGCACAGGCAATGCATGCGGGCCACCGGCACGTCGCTGCCAGCCAGCGCCGACTGCACGCGGAACTCGCGCTCGACGGCGTGCGCGGAAGGCAGCAGGTCCGCGGCGGGCCCGGGCTTGGCGCGCAGCACGTAGCGGTGCGTCGGGGATTCGAGCAGGTAGGTCGGATTCGACTGGCCACCCTTGAAGCGGCTGATGCGCAAGGATCCCTGCAAACCTTCGATGCGTCCGTTCAGCCATGCCTGCAGGGGCTCGACGTCAAACGGCAGCGTGCTGGCGGATGACCCGCTCATGCGGCCGCCCTGACCAGCTCGGCGCCGACCATAACCGGCACGACGTCGAGCGTGTCATGGCCACTGGCAAAGGCGACTTCGGCGTCGAGACCGTAGCCCGACATCATCCGGCCCACTCGCGAAGCCTGCAGGGCGGTCAGCGTGTCGGTTCCGCGGTAGGCATGCAGGGCGGCGATCGCCGCATCGCTCAGCGCGTAGTCGGCCAGCGCGGACAAATGGGCGACAAGATGGCCGGCGCCGTGGAAATCCTCGAGGTTGAAGCGGTCAAGCGAACCGGAGCAGACGATGAGCACAGACGCCAGTGGATGATTCGCCGCCACGTGCGCGGCCAGCGCCTTGCCATTGAGCAGGGCGCCGACGTAGACATGCTCGGCGCCGCTGACCGCGACCAGCGCCTGGGTGCCATTGGTCGTGCAGTAGATCAGTTCGACGCCGTCGAGACCGGAAGCCGCCAGCGCCATCGGCGTGGCCGGCGCGAAGCCGTCAATCGGGCGGGCCCGGTATTCGCCGGCAAGCAGGCAGGCGATGCACCCGCGCGCCAGCGCCAGGCCCTCGTCGCGCGTGCGCACCGGATGGATCCGGGCCGCCCCTTGCGCAAACGCATGCACGATCGTCGTCGTGGCGAAAAGGATGTCGAGGACGATGATCACCTTGCCGCGCAGACGGGCCGGATCGATCTCTTCCCGTTTCAGCAGGACATGAAGTTTGGGCATGGTCGGGGCGCGGGTTGGTCGAGTGTCAGTTCCGTATCGTGGAACTGAGATTGACAGCTACGGAACACTGTAGCCTGCCCAATCCGGGGGCACAAGCCGCCCGGGAATGATTCCCGTGCTCACTTCCAGCCACCTGGATGCATCGTCCACCTGCGCTTGCGCCACCGGCGCCAGCCGCCTAGTATCGGTGCAGAAGCAAAATGCAGTTCCGGCTGACGGAACATGTTGGATCGGCAGGCCAGGAAAACCCATGGATTTCCCCTACCCCCCCAAGGCCGGGGCGCTTCGCGAGCGGCCCCAGGCATTCTCCGACCGCCACATCGCGCCGGTCGAGGAACAGGTGGATCAGGAAATCGCTGAAAACCGCCGCAATGGCCAGGCGTGGACGCCGGTTTCGCTCTACGCGGAACTCAAGGCCAAGGCGCGCGAGCAGGGCTTGTGGAACCTGTTCCTGCCGCGCTCGGAACGTGCGCCGCAGGGCCTGTCCAATCTCGAATACGCCCCGCTCTGCGAGATCATGGGCCGCTGCGAATGGGCGCCGGAGATCTTCAACTGCTCGGCACCCGACACCGGCAACATGGAAGTGCTCGAGCGCTACGGCAGCGAAGCACAGAAGGATCGCTGGCTGGAGCCCCTGCTCGCCGGCGAGATCCGTTCCGCCTTCCTGATGACCGAGCCGGCCGTCGCTTCCTCGGATGCGACCAACATCGAATGCTCGATCCGCCGCGACGGCGAGGACTACGTGATCAACGGGCGCAAGTGGTTCTCCTCGGGCGCCGGCGATCCGCGCTGCCGGGTCTACATCGTCATGGGCAAGACCGATCCGGCGCAGCACCGGCACCGCCAGCAGTCGATGATCCTGGTTCCGGCCGACACGCCCGGCATCGAGGTGCTGCGACCGGTCACGGTGTTCGGCTATGACGATGCGCCGCACGGGCACATGGACATCCGCCTGACCGATGTGCGCGTGCCGGCGGAAAATATTCTGCTCGGCGAAGGCCGCGGTTTCGAGATCGCCCAGGGTCGCCTCGGCCCGGGCCGCATCCACCACTGCATGCGCACGATCGGCCTGGCCGAACGCGCGCTCGAGATGTTG
Organism: Dokdonella sp.; assembly: GCA_036734345.1. GTDB lineage: Bacteria > Pseudomonadota > Gammaproteobacteria > Xanthomonadales > Rhodanobacteraceae > Dokdonella. The sequence continues at coordinate 32,570 of DAIMYT010000015.1, forward strand.
TGCAAGCGGATCAGTACGCGGGTCGCCTTCGGCCGGCCGATCAGCGAGTACTCGATCTGGCACGAACGCATCGCCGACGCGCGTTGCATGATCGAGCAGGCGCGCCTGCTGACCCTGAAGGCAGCCGACGCGATGGACAAGGTCGGCAACAAGCTTGCGCGCACCGAGATCGCGATGATCAAGGTGGTCGCGCCGAACATGGCCTGCCAGATCATCGACTGGGCCATCCAGGCACATGGCGGCGCCGGCGTCAGCGGCGATTTCCCGCTCGCACATGCCTATGCCGGCGCGCGTTCGCTGCGCCTGGCCGACGGTCCGGACGAAGTGCATCGCGCCACCATCGCCCGCCTCGAACTGGCCCGCCATGCCAGCCTCGCCGGCGCGCACATCTAGGCGGAGGTGCGGAGGCGGACATGGGCAACCCACGACGAGCGGCCGGAAGCTACGGCCAGGCCATCGACGAGGATCATCCGCAGTACGTCACTTCGGTGGCGCGCGCCTTCTCGATCCTGCGCTGCTTCGAGCACGGCGAGCAGTACCTCGGCAACCAGGACATCGTGCGCCGCACCGGCCTGCCCAAGCCGACCGTCTCGCGCATGACCTTCACCCTATCCGCGCTCGGCTACCTCGAGTACTCGCCGCAGCTGGAGAAATATTCGCTCGGACCGGGTGTCCTTTCGCTCAGCCATGCGTTCATGAAGAGCCATGACGTGGTCACCATCGCGCGCCCGCTGATGCGCGAACTCGCCGACTACACGCAGGCCGCGGTCATGCTCGGCGCGGCCGACGGCATGCGCATGGTCGTGCTCGAAGTCTGCCAGGGCGACGCCACCTTCCACCTCAAGCTCGATCCCGGTGCGCGCGTGCCGCACGGGACCACCGCACTGGGTCGCGCCGACCTCGCCGCGCGACCGCCCGAAGTGTTTGCCCGCCACCTCGCCCTGCTCGAACACGAATGCGACCCGGCCCTGTGGCCGAAGATCCGCGCCGGCATCGAGCGCGCGCGCCAGGACTTCGAGAACTACGGTTTCTGCTTTTCGCTCGGCGACTGGAACCCCGACGTCTTCGCGGTCGGCGTGCCGATGGTCTCGGCGGACCGCAGCCGTGTGCTCGCCTTCAACTGCAGCGGGCGCGTCTCGGTGATGACGCGCGAGAAACTGATCCACGATTTCGGTCCGAAGCTGGTTGCCTTGCGCAACACCGTCTTCGAGCGCAGCGAAGGCCGTTTCTGATCCCTCGCATGCATCAACAGGAAGCGCCATGAAAGCGATCATCTGCGAAAACTGGGGAGCGCCTTCGATGCTGAAGTTGCTCGAAGTGCCATCGCCCGTGCCCGGGCCGAACCAGGTGCGCGTGCGCGTGCGCGTGGCCGCGGTCAATTTTCCCGATGCCCTGATGGTCGCCGGCAAGTACCAGTTCCGGCCCGAACTGCCGTTCTCACCGGGGGGCGAGTTGTCCGGCGAGATCATCGAGGTCGGCAGCGAGGTCAAGCGGCTGGCGGTCGGCGACAAGATCGTCGGCCTCGCCACGCATGGCGCCTACGCCGAGGAAGCCATCATCGAAGCCAGCCAGGCCCTGCCATTGCCGAAGGACATCGCGGACGCGGAGTTCGAGCTGGCCGGAAGCTTCGTGTTGACTTACGGTACCTCGCTGCATGCGCTCAAGGACCGTGCCCAGGCGCGGCCCGGCGAGACCCTGCTCGTGCTTGGCGCGGGTGGCGGCGTCGGCATCGCCGCCGTCGAGATCGGCAAGCTCATGGGCCTGCGCGTGATCTCCGCGGCATCGAGCCAGGACAAGCGCGACGCCGCGCTCGCCCACGGGGCCGACGAGGCCATCGACTACGCAACCGAGGACCTGCGCGAGCGCACCAAGGCGCTGACCGCGGGCAAGGGCGTCGACATCGTCTATGACCCGGTCGGCGGCGACTTCGCCGAACCCGCCCTGCGCAGCGTGGGCTGGCGCGGCCGCTACCTCGTGGTCGGCTTCGCCGCCGGCGACATCCCGAAAATTCCGATCAACCTGCTGCTGCTCAAGGGCAGCTCGCTGGTCGGCGTGTTCTGGGGCGAATTCGTGCGCCGCGAGCCGAAGCTGAACGCCGAAAACCTGGCGCAACTGTTCGCCTGGCTGCACGGTCGCGAGATCAACCCGCTGATTTCGAAACGCTATCCGCTGGCGCAGGCGCCAGCGGCGCTCGAAGCGCTGCTCGCCCGCAAGGCGATCGGCAAGCTGGTCATCCTGCCGCAGGACGCCGGCTAGACTGGCGTGACCCAGCCAGCGCGGAATCGATACCAGGCTGGTTACGATGCCGCCTGCGGTCCGACCCGACCCGACCAACCCGAGGAGCCCTCATGGATATTCCATCGCTTGAAAAAAAGGTCAGCGCCGAAGAGTGGAAGCTGCGCTGCGATCTCGCCGCATGCTATCGGCTCGTTGCTCTGTATGGCTGGACCGATCTGGTGTTCACCCACATCAGTGCGCGCCTGCCCGGGGAGGGGCACCGCTTCCTGATCAATCCCTACGGCCTGCTGTTCGAGGAGATCACCGCGTCCTCGCTGATCGCCGTCGACCAGGAAGGCAACAAGCTCAGCGAGTCGCCATTCAACGTCAACAAGGCGGGCTTCGTCATCCACAGCGCGATCCATGCGGCGCGCGCGGATGCACACTGCGTCCTGCACACGCACACGCGCGCCGGCGTCGCGGTCAGCGCGCAGAAGGGCGGAGTGCTGCCGATCTCGCAGCAGTCGACCTTCATTCTCGCCGCGCTGGCCTATCACGACTACGAAGGCGTCGCCCTGCGCGATGAGGAGAAGCCGCGCCTGCAGGCCGATCTCGGCAAGGCCAGCTTCCTGATGCTGCGCAACCACGGCCTGCTCACCGTGGGTTCGTCGATTGCCGACGCCTTCCTCGCCATGTACCTGTTCGAGACGACCTGCCAGATCCAGTTGGCGGCGCAGGCCGGTGGCGATTTGACCCTGGTCGATCCACGCATCCTCGAAGGCGTCGCTGCTGCAGCGCGCACGCAGACCGAAGGCATGGGTGGTGCCTTCGTCTGGCCGGCGCTGTTGCGCAAGCTCGAGCGCCAGGATCCGGGCTATCGATCCTGAGCCGGCCGGAACCGGCGACCAACGCATGAAGCGCCTGCACGGGGCAGGCGCCGAACCATCGCGGCAACTTTTCTGATCAGGACAACCATGGGCAATCGGGCGAATGGATGGCATTGGGGACCGTTCACGATGCGCGTGCCCTTCCTGCATACGCGGCTGCTGTGGCCAGAGTTCCTGCAGGGCCTGTTCGTGTCGACCGCAACCGGACTTGCCCTGGTCCCGGTGCTGACCGGTTACTTCGGCATGAGTTTCGAACAGGCCGTCGCCTTCAGCCTGCTGCAGAGCGTTTTCATCATTTCTTCCCTGTTCCTTTTCGGCGAGCCGTATGCGCCTGGCTGGAATACGGCGGCGCTGCCGCTGGTGCTGGCCTTCGTCATCACCGGCTATCCGGATCCGGTGCAGCGCTTCCAGGCGATGATGGCCCTGTCGCTGCTGTTCGCCGGCCTCGTTTTCGTGCTCGGCATAACCGGATTGGGTACCTGGCTGATGCGCTGGCTGCCACCGACACTGCGCGCCGGCATCCTGCTCGGCGCGGCGATTTCGGCGTTCAAGAAGGTCTTCATCGACGATGCGCCGAGGTTCCTCATGCAGCAGCCGGTGACGACGACGATCGCCTGCCTGGTCGGACTGGTCTGCGTCTTCTCGCTGCCGTTCCAGGCGCTCAAGCTGCGCCATCGCAGCCTCCTGTGGATCGCCTCGCTCGGCCTGCTGCCCGGCTTCATCGCGGCCGCGCTGGTCGGCCCGCTCGTTGGCGAAGTGCACTACGCCGTGCAATGGGGCTGGCTTTTGCCGCCGGTTGGCGAGGCGGTCGCGAAGATGTCGCCATTCTCGATCGGCTGGCCGGATGCCGGGATGTACTGGAGTGCGCTGCCCCTGGTCCTGATCGCCTACGTGATCCAGTTCGGCGACATCGTCACCGGCACCGAGGTGCTGCGCAGCGCGGCGCCTGCGCGCCCGGACGATCCGGTCGATATCAACGTGGCGCGCACGCACTTCGCGCTGGCGCTGCGCAATGCGGGCTCGGCCCTGGTCACGCCGTTCTTTCCGACCCAGGGCATGCTGTGGACCGGCGTGCACGTGGTCATCGTGCAACGCTGGAAGGAAGGGCCGCACTCCATGCGCGACCTGCACAGTGGCCTGATCTCCTACTACCTGATGGGCTTGCCGCTCGCCTATTTCGTGCTGCCCCTGCTGACCGGGCTGAAGCCGCTGCTCGGCATCGCCCTGTCGCTGACCCTGATCCTGACCGGATTCGCCTGCGCCTATATCGCCATGGCGATTCCGCGCAGCAATGCCTCGCGCGGTACGGCGCTATTGATCGGCGCCGCCATCGCAATGTTCGAGCCATGGATCGGCCTCGCCATCGGCATCGCGGCGAGCCTGCTGCTGGTCGGATTCGAACACGGTGCAAGCGCCGTGCAGGCGGCCGATTCCGAGACCGCGGCACCCCCGCGCGTCGATCCGTGATCGCCGCGCGGGAACTGCGCAAACCGCCTCAGGACGCCGCGACCGGGTCGGCCGAAACGGCGCGGTTGCGCCCGGCCTGCTTGGCCCGGTAGAGGGCGCGGTCGGCGCTCTCGATCCAGCCGCGCAGGTCCGTGCCGGTGCCAGGTGCGCTGGCGATACCGGCGCTGATCGTGCAGCGCAGCCCGGGCGCATTCGGGAACTCGAGTCCATGCACGGCTGCACGGATCCGCTCGGCTGCGGATTCGGCCTCGTGCAGCGGGTACGGAACGACGATCGCGAACTCGTCGCCGCCGAGCCGACCGGCGTGGCTGCCGACCGGCATGTTGCGCCAGACCAGGTCGGCGATGCCGCGCAGCACGTCGTCGCCGACTCCGTGGCCATAGCGATCGTTGATTTCCTTGAAGCGATCGATGTCGAGTACGAGCATGGTCGCGGCGCTGCCCGGGCCGGAGTCGCGCAATGCGGCTTGCGCAAGGATTTCCCAATGGCCGCGGGCATACAGCCCGGTCAGGGTATCCATGCGACTGAGCGCTTCGAGCCTGAGGTTCTGCGCCTGCACCCGGCGCAACAGCCGGTAGCTGGTCGCGCTCACCGCCAGGGTGTGGATGATCATGATCGGCAGGCAGCTGGCAATGACCGTCATGCTGGTCAGCGGCTGGAAAGCGAAGCCGGTCAGCAGGCCGACGCCGAGCAGGGCGACCAGCGAGGCCGGCAGCGAGCGCAGCAGCAGTCCGCGCACGCCAACGCTGATCTTGTCGGCCGATACGACCGAAAGCAGCACTGCCGATGGCAACAGGTTGAAATGCATCACCGGCACCCAGCTGCCGGCAATGGCGGAGTCGACGACCAGGTTGCGCAGTTCGGCCAGGAACGGATCCTTGCTGCGCCGGGCCAGGGCATAGGCCAGATGGGGCCAGGCAAAGCAGGTCAGCGCCATCAGCGTCCATGCCGGCCACGCCGCGCGGAGTTCGTGCATGACCGCCATCAGCGGCAGGCTGGCCAGGCCCATGCCGAGGATGCGCAGCCGGTAGGTGCGACGCGGCAACGTTCGCTGTGCATTCGTGCGCAAGCCTGAAGACGTGTCCTGACCGGATACGTCATTCGATTCTGCAGGCATGCGGCAATTCCGTTTTGCGGGACCCGGGCATAGTCGATCGAAGGCTCCGTCGAAGCAAGTCCGGGGCGATTTCCGGCATGCTGCGCTTCAGTTTCAGCCCCGCGGGCGGCAGCGCTTGCCGACCGGCTTCGCCCTGCGCGCGCGATCGGCTATGGTGGACGGCGCGGCCTGCAGCATGACTGTACGCTTTCCTGAAAATCCCCGAGCACGGCAAGGAGCTAGTCCCTGAACAGCGACCGGATTCCCGCCGATGAAGGCCTGCTGCGCCAGCTTTCGCTGGCCGGGCTGTGGCTGCTGATCATCAACGGCATGATCGGGGCCGGCATCTTCGGCTTGCCGGCCGAACTGGCGCGACTTGCCGGCGCCGGCAGCGTCTGGGTCTTCATCCTGTGCGCACTGATGATCGCGCCGATCATGCTTTGCTTTGCGCAGATGTCGAGTTACTTCCGCGGCACAGGCGGGCCGATCCTTTACGCGGCCAGCGCGTTCGGTCCGCTGGCCGGGTTCCAGGTCGGCTGGCTCTACTACATCTCGCGCGTGCTCTCGTTTGCGGCCAACCTGAACCTGCTGATCAGTTCGCTCGGCTACTTCTGGCCTGCCGCAATGGCTCCGTCGATGCGCGTTGCCACGGCGTTCGCGATTTGCGCGCTGATGACCCTGGTCAATGTACTCGGCGCGCGCGGCGCCGTTCGCGCGCTGGGCCTGCTCACGGCGCTCAAGTTCCTTCCGCTCATCGCGATCGTCGCAGTCGGCCTGGCCCGCGTGGACGTCGCGACCCTGTTGCCGCATGTCGGCAACGCGGTCGGCGTCGAGGATCTCGGCGGCGCCGTGTTCCTGGTCATCTATGCCTATGTCGGTTTCGAGGGCGGCGTGGTGCCGGCCGGCGAGGCGCGCAATCCGCAGCGCGACCTGCCGCGCGCTCTCGTCCTGGCGCTGGCCGTATGCGCACTGCTCTACGCGCTGATCCAGGCGGTCAGTCTTTCCAGCCTGCCCGGCCTCGCCGCATCGTCGCGGCCGCTGGTCGATGTTGCCGCCGCACAGATGGGCGATGCAGGCGCGCTGTTCATGCTGCTCGCGATCATCGCTTCGGTCGGCGGCAACATGCTCGGTGCGATGTTCTCGACGCCACGGCTGACCTATCGCATGGCGCTGGACGGATACCTGCCTTCTCTGCTCGCCCGCGTGCATCCGCGCTTTCACACGCCCGCGGTCTCCATCGCCCTCTATGGCGCGGCGAGTTTCGGCTTCGCCATCAGCGGCGGCTTCGTCTGGCTGGCCGGCCTGAGCCTGCTCGCCCGCATCATCCTGTACGCCGTCTGCGTCAGCGCGGTGCCGCGACTGCGCCGCGAATTCGGCAGCCTGCCCGGTGCCATGAAGCTGCCCGGTGGCCTGCTCTGGGTGGGCCTTGCGCTGCTCGTCTGCGCTGTCCTGCTCTACCAGGTGACCCTGCAGTCGGTCATGGTCACCGGCGGCTGCGTGCTGGCCGGATTGCTCATGTTCCTTGCCGCCCGCCTAACGCAAGCACACGGATCCGGATGACAGGTCGAAATCGCACCGCGCGGGTCCCGCTTGCGCCTGACGGGAATGCTGGCGCAGGCAGGTAGGCAGTGGCGGCCGCTACCGTTACGATGCGCAGCGATGAACCGGGAGTTGCCAGCGTGTTTGACCTGTCGGAACTGAAACCAGCGCATTTCGATGATCTCCTCGGCAAGCAGATCGCGATCGTCGACTCCGCGCTGGCATTCACGCTGGTGGCTGTCGATCGCCTGAAGTCACCATCGCCACGCGCGCAGCCGTTCTCGCTGACCTTCCAGGCTCCCGCGCAAGCCCGAGGCACGCAGGGCATCTACCGGCTGCAGCATCCGCAGCTTGGCGTGCTCGACATATTCCTCGTGCCCATCGCGCCGCAGGACGGCCGTCCTCAGTTCGAGGCCGTGTTCAACTGACCCGTGGCCGTCGCTTCGGCAGCGGGCGACCATTTGAGGAAGTCGTAGACCCCGCGATTTTCGACCAGCTCGAATCCGAGGCGCCGGTACATGCGCTGCGCCGGATTGTGCGGTTCGACATGCAGGGTCACCTCGACGCCGCGCCGGGCGGCCTCTTGCTGCACGCCGCGGATCAGCAGGGAGCCGATGCCACGCCCGCGCAGCTCGCGCAGCAGGGCGATTTCCATCACGCGGATTTCTGCCTTGGTCGCGTGCACGTACAGGCGACCGAGCGGCGTCTCGCCCTGCACGATAAGCAGCAATTCCGCGCCAGCGTAGTGGCGCGCATAGTGATCGCGCTGCAGCTTGCACTGGGCGTCGAGAAATTCGCGCTTGGCCTGCTCGGGCCACGGCACCGGCGCGAACTCTTCGCGTCGGACATCGGCAAACAGCTCGCAAAGGAAGGCGAAGTCCTCTTCAGTCTCGCCGCGCATCGCCAGCGAGGCATCGAACGCACGCAGAGCCTGCGCCAATAGCGGCGCGATCACCGTCTCTGCCATCAGACGCTCGACGGCGTCACCGAAAAGGCAAGCCAGGCCAATGGCGCATCTCCGGCGGCCGCATCGAACGGGGATTGCGCTGCATCCAGGGGGACTTGCAGCATGCCGAGATCGGGTGCATGGCCCGTGTCGCCCATCGCCAGCAGATAGCGACCAGCGTCGAGAACGGGGCGGCTGGCCCCGAGCAACGCGGAGCCGGTGATACGGGCATCACCGGGAACGGTGCCGGCCAGTTCGACGCGAAAACCGGCCAGTCCCGCTGCATCCACTTCGAACGCGAACGGCTTGCTCACCGGGGATATCGCGCCCGGCTGGTAGGTGGCGACGCGGAAGGGCTTCAAGCCATCGCGCGTGGCGAACATCGCGTCGATGACCAGCGGCCGGAACCTGACCGGGAACCCGAGTGAATCGATGGCGACGCGCAGGCGTTGCGCCGCTGGGCAGGCTCCGCTTGCGCAGTCTTCGATGGCCCGCCAGCGCGGGCCGCCTGCCGTGGCATCGGCCCTGCCCAGCACGGCATGCAGGCGTGTGCGCGATCCCCCATTGAGGGCGGCATAGGCAGTTGGCAATGAAAGCGAACAAGCCGCGCCCGTGCCGAGGAGCAGGGCTCTTGCGAAGTCACGACGCTGCATAAGGGTCACCTATGGACTCAGGAACGCGGGGGATACACGCCCTGCAGGGCGATGTTGAAATTGAGTGTCAGGTACGGCTGCATGTTGTTGTGTGGCTGGTCGCCCCCGATGGGGGCCAGCGCCTGGTCGGACATGGCGACCAGCGCCGCGCCTGCCGGCGGACGATACGGCGTGGCGCCGATCACGCGGGCATGCACCGCCGATTGCGGATTCGGGCTGTCGGCTGGCACGGCCTGCGCCGAGAGTGCATGCGCGTGCGCGGGCATTTCCGACTCGAGCAGGGTCACCGTTTCGGATCCGCCGTTTTCGCCGAGATCATGCAGGCTCAGGCCAGGCCCCTGGCCCGGATGCATCGGCGCGCGTCCTTGCAGGTTCGGGAGGGCGAAATTCGACGCGCCGTTGCCACCGTAGGTCGTGCCGAGCAGCGAGAACAGCGCGGTGTTCTGCGAAATCGGCAGCAACTGGCCATCGCACCAGGCCCAGCCACGCGGGGCGAAATTGAACGGGAAAATGCGGATTTCCGCGACGAAAGGATCTGCCATGTCGATTCCTAGTTCTGGCTCGGATAAATGCCGAACAGTGAAATGATGAAGTTCAGGCACAGGTACGGCTGGAAATTGTTGTGGGGTTGCGAGCCGCCGGTGCCGCTGATGCTTTGAGGTGCCATCGCCGAGTTGGCGTTCGCCGTCTGGTACGGATCGTAGGTCGATGCCTGCGCCGGAATGCGGCCGGTCGGATTGATGTCCGAGGCGATCGACGTCGTCGACACCAGTGCATGCGTATGCGCGGGAATCTGGCTCGGCGTCAGCGTGACCTCCTCGACGCCGCCCGTTTCGGCGAGGACGAATCCGCTGCCGTTGTGGACAGGCACGCGGCTGCGCATGTCAGGGAGCGCGAAAGTCGATTGGCCATCGCCGCCGTAGGTCGTGCCGATCAGGCTGAACAGTGCATCGTTCTCCGAAATCGGCAGCAACTGGCCCTCACAGAACGCCCATCCGGCCGGCGCAAAATTTCCCGCGAACATCCGGATCTCGCCAATATAGGGTTGTGACATCGCGAAACTCCTAGTTCGGACTCGGGAAAATGCCCTGCAGGGCAATGCAGAAATTGAGGGCCAGGAACGGCTGCATGTTCTGGTGCGCCTGCGAGCCGCCGATGTTGC